>CALIZB010000058.1 GCA_938028625.1 uncultured Bacteroidia bacterium
TTTGTGTTCTTCTTTCTTGCCTTCTTTGTACTCAATATGGTGTTTTTCAGCAAAATACTTTAAACTTGCTTCGTCCATCATATCTCTGTGTCCGTACATACCTGGAGCAAGACTGGTAGGAATGGTAACACGATGCATCATCCAGCCTGCTTCACCATCAATGGGGTTAAAGCTATATACAAACCATACAGACATAAAAGCTAATACTCCAAGAGGTATTTTCATCAAAATAGGAGATTCGTGTACCATATCAAATGCACCTTTGGCATCTTTGATGATTTTTTCTAATCTAAACTCACCAAAGAAGGTTAAAAACCATTGTCTTCCCATATAAAATGCTGTCATAAATGCCGTAGCAAAACCTAAAAGAGGTACTAAAAAGGTGACTCCGCCTTCATGTTTTGCCCAGCCCCAAGCACCTGCTAATATCGCATCTTTGGACAAGAACCCTGAAAAGAACGGTAAACCTGCCAAAGCAAACATCATGATAGTGTACGCAATGAAAGTAAATGGCATCTTCTTGCGTAATCCGCCCATATAACGCATATCTTGTGGGTCAAAGTGTATGTGATGGTTTTTATGATGCAATTCATGTTCTACATGGTGCATAGCATGAATAACAGATGCCGCACTGAGAAACAAACCACACTTAAAGAAAGCATGTGTTACCAAATGGAATAAAGACGCATCATAGCTACCTACGCCCATTCCCATAATCATATACCCTAACTGCGATACCGTAGAATATGCAAGTACACGTTTGAGGTCGGTTTGAGTGAGTGCTATACTTGCCGCTAAAAATGAAGTAAAAGCTCCAATAAATGCAATAACCATTAAAGCATCTACATTAAGTAATGGGAATATTCTACCTGTTAAATACACTCCTGCGGCAACCATCGTAGCGGCGTGAATGATAGAGGAAGCCGTAGTAGGACCTTCCATAGCATCAGGTAACCATACATGCAACGGAAACTGTGCAGATTTACCAATAGCTCCACAGAACAGGAATAAACCACCCGCAGTTAACCAACCTAAACTTAAACTATGCGTAATGGTTTGCTCACCTTTTACCAAAGTAACAATCCATTCACCATTAGCAATCTTTGAGCTTCTCATCAATTCTTTCATGGCTTCAAAATCCAAAGTCCTGAATTGATACCACATAATCAAAATGCCTATAAACATACCCACGTCCCCAATCCTGTTAATAATAAAAGCTTTTTTATTTGCTTGTGAGGGCGCTTCTCTGTAATACCAGTATCCAATCAATAAATATGAACCTAAACCTACAATCTCCCATGAAATATACATTGCTAAAAGGTTATCGGCTAATACGATGCCCAACATCGCAAAAGTAAATATACCCATATATGCAAAATAACGGGAATACTGCCCAAGTTTTTTGTCATCTAATTCTGCGTGCATGTATTCCATAGAAAATAAATGCACTAAAAAACATATAAAAGTAACTAATACTAGCATGAGTGCCGCAATATCATCTACAAGGATACCCATAGTCAGTTTAACAGGTATGCCTGCACCGCCTAGATCTATCCACGTAAAACGGAAGTGTGAGGTTTCTTTACCCCAGCTCTGTATAAAAACCACAACAGACAAAATAGCCGCTATACCCATAATTCCTGTGGCTAACCAGTCCCCCTGACGAGGTAGTCGCTTACCAAATAAAATCAACGTTACAAAGGTCAATAATGGTAATACCAACACTACCGTTGCGAGCATAGTAATGTTGTTCATTGGAAGCGCTTGCGTGAATAATTCAAATGACTTCATGATGATATTTTTTTACTGCTTGCAAAGCTAATAAGAGAAATACAAAATGCAAAAAGTTTTTCAGGATTATTTTCTAAACGCTTGTATTTTATCTGATTTCATAAAAACTACAAACTGTCGCCTTATGATAATCTTCTCAACATATATTTTTAACAAAACTGCTCTTCTTGGGATAGTCTATTGGGCTAGCAAATCTTTACAGCCTTAAATTCTATTTTACAAAATGCAGTTATTCTTTCTTGTATAAAGTTATACACAAACTTTCTAACTTTGTGCGCATAATGTTGAAAGTAGGAATTATCTTTGGTGGGAGTTCTCCTGAACGGGAAATATCTTTTGCAGGTGGCAGAACTGTATACGACAACTTGGACAAGAGTTTATTTGAACCTGTGCCCATATTTGTAGACAGTTACCACAATTTTATTGAATTAGAATGGGAATACCTGTACAAAGGCACTATACGAGATTTTTATCCACCTGTACATACAAAGAATGTTTCTGCCAATGGTTTTCAGTTATACATAGAAAATATATGTCCTCCTGATGACCCTTTTATGGAAGAAGCTATTGCATCTGTGGGTAAACGAATCAGGGTAGAGGATTTACCCAAAAAAATGGACATAGCTTTTTTATGCCTACACGGCAATCAGGGGGAAGACGGAAGTATACAGGGCTTGCTGGAATGGCTGAATATTCCTTACACAGGAAGCGGTATTTTGGGTTCTGCTATGGGCATCAACAAGGCATGGCAAAAAGAAGTATATCTGCAAAACCGCTTGCCTACACCACAATATATTACCATTTATCAAGATGATTTTCTCAAACATAAAGACAAAAATGAACTCTTTGAGCAAATTACGCACTTGATAGGATTGCCATTAGTGGTAAAGCCCGCAAGACAAGGTTCAAGCATTGGAGTAAGTATTTTAAGCGAAAACTGTACTCCTTACGAGTTTGTACAGGCAATTTATAAAGCATTTGGTATTACAGAAATCTCTCTCAATGACTGGAAAAATCTTTCCTATACAGATAAAGTTCAAAAAATTAAAACGGTTACAGATATAAAACAAGGAATAGGTCTGCCCGTGTATCTTAATGGTTCTTTAATTCACAATCCTGATGAACTGCTTTCTGCTTTAGATATTTTATCTGAACTGTATCCCAAAGCTATTGCGCAGTTATGGGCATCACAAGCAGACCAGGAAGTTATTGTGGAGGAATTCATCAAAGGCAAGGAATTTTCCTGTATCGTAATTGAAGATTTAAACGGACAGGCAGTAGCTTTACCTCCCACAGAAATTAAAAAATCAGGAGAAATGTATGACTACCGAGCTAAATATATGCCTGGACAAAGCCGTAAAATTACCCCTATGGATACTGATGAAGCTACTTTGCAAAAAATATGTAAACGCGCAGAAGACTTATTCTATATTTTGGGCTGTGAGGTGTATGCACGAATAGACGGTTTTCTAAGTGAAGACGGTCAGATTTACCTTAATGACCCCAATACAACCTCAGGCATGTTGCCCTCATCTTTTTTCTTTCATCAAGCGGCAGAAATAGGCTTAAATCCTTCTCAATTCCTTACTTACATTATTTATACATCTTTACAAGCACGAAAACTGACGGGAAAAAAACCCTATCATACAGAAAACCTGCAAAAAAAATTAAAAACACTTTTGCAAGAAAAAAAAGAAAATCAAAGTAAAAAAATCCGTGTAGGAGTAGTTATGGGCGGTTACTCTTACGAACGGCATATTTCCGTAGAAAGTGGCAGAAATATCTATGAAAAACTCTCCTCCTCTATTGAATTTGAACCTGTACCCATTTTTCTGCTCGGCAACGAACAAGGTTTTGAGTTATGGCAAATTCCTGTTTCTGTTATGCTTAAAGACAATGCTGATGATATACGCGATAAAATTTTACACTATCCTGAACATACGCATCGTATTATTGAGGAAATTAGGGAGAAGACCAAAGAAGTAGTAGAACTGTTTGGAAATACACAGTCCATTCAAAGACCTAAAAAACTTAATCCACAGGAATATAAACAATACTTTGATTTTTGCTTTATTGCTCTGCACGGCAGACCAGGAGAAGATGGACAGATTCAGCAACATTTGGAACAGTATAATATTCCCTATAACGGTTCAAGAGCAGACTCTTCGGCTATTACTATTAACAAGTATATCACCAATGAAGTATTAAGTCAGGCAGGATTTAAAGTTGCCCGCCACGCACTTGTCACAAAGCAAAATTTTGCTCAACACCGTAGTATTTTACAGTTTTTCAGGTTTCCGCTAGTGGCCAAACCCGTTGATGACGGTTGCAGTGCCGCTGTGGTTAAAATTACTACATGGCTGGAATTGGAGGCTTACGCGCGTATTTTATTTAGAACTGAAAACAAATACCCCAAAGAAGCCTGTGATATTCTTGGAATTGATGAAACGGCAGAATTTCCTAAAAAAGACGCTTTTTTGGTAGAAGAATGGGTAAGCAAGGAAAATGCAGACCATTTTTTAGAAATTACAGGAGGATTACTCACATACTACGACAATAATGGAAATATTCAGTATCAGGTATTTAATGCGTCAGAGACTTTGGCAGAAAAGGATATTTTATCCATTGAAGAGAAGTTTTTGGCAGGTCAGGGGCAGAATATTACTCCTGCAAGGTATGATTTGGAAACACAGGACATGCAGGATTATGTAAACCAAGCAGTTAAAGAAACTCTACGGCAAGTAGCCATCGTGCTTAATATTCAGGGTTATGCCAGAATTGATGCTTTTGTACGAATTTGGAAAAATCCCCGAAAAGTGGAAGTTATTATTATAGAAGTCAATTCTTTACCTGGTATGACCCCTGCTACTTGCATTTTTCATCAAGCGGCATTAGAAAAATATAAGCCCTTAGATTTTATCAAAAAAATTATTCAGTTTGGTTTTCAGAGAAAGTACAACTAAAAAATATGGAGAAAATCATTATTGCCGCTGTTGATGAAAAGTTAGGAATAGGATATAATGGTAAGTTACTTGCCCATATTCCTGAGGACCTAAAACGTTTCAAACAACTGACCACAGGACATACCATAATTATGGGGAGAAAAACATGGGAGTCTTTACCCAAAAAACCTTTACCTGACAGAAAACATATTGTTATCACCCGTCAGAAAAATTTTACCTCTGCCCATGAACAGGTATTTGTAGTGCAAAGCATAGAAAACGCTTTTGAACTTTGTGAAAAACAACATGCACAGAAGGTTTTTATTATCGGGGGGGGTGAAATATACGCTCTTGCACTCCCGTACACAGATATATTAGAACTTACACACATTCACCAAACTTTTGAAGCAGACACTTTTTTTCCTCAATACCATGATAATTTTACTTGTGTTTGGCAGGAAAAACATGAAAGTTACACCTTTACACGTTACATACGTGTGAAGCCTGCATAACTAAATTTTAAGAATAGTCTGTCTTGTTCAACGAATTATTTTTTTGCAGGAGCAGTAGTATTAGTAGGTGTTTTACCAATCTTGGATTTATAGTTTGTTTTACCTTTACCTGATAAAAGCACAAGATTAGCTACTACGCATAGTACTAAAAATGCACCTATCAGTGTCCATGAGGCTTTTTCAAGAAAATCAGTAGTTTTACGAACCCCCATCAACTGAGCGGCTGTGGCAGAACCAAAAGAACCGCTTAATCCTCCGCCTTTGCTGTTTTGCATTAAAATAACAAGCACAAGAACCACAGCAATAATCATTATCAAGATAGCCAAGAACTGAAACATATATTTTTTGAATTAGGGTGCAAAGTTAATGCTTTTTTATACAATCTTGCAAATTTTTACTTTTCGTTGTCATTTTCCTGCATTACAGGGTATTTGTCCCTGACATGTAGAATATTCATCAGCATATCTATAAATACCTTACGGATAACTTCCAGTTCAGAGTAGGTAAGGTTGCTCTCTATAAGTTGATTTTCTTTGAGTTTGTTTTTGACAATTCTGTTTACAAGTTCTGTTATATCTTCTGAGTCAGGGTTGTCCAAGCTTCTTGAAGCGGCTTCTAAGGAATCAGAAAGCATAACAATAACCATTTCCTTGGTTGTAGGTAAAGGGCCTGCATATTTGAACCAGTCTTCGTTTTCACAGACTCCGTTGTGTTGTTCTAGATATCTTTGATAAAAAACTTCTACGCGCGTAGTTCCATGATGGGTATACACAAAATCTTTTATTTCTCTGGGAAAGCGATATTCTCTTAGCATAGCCGCACCGTCAGATACGTGTTTTATAATGATATTGGCACTTTCTTCGGGGGTAAGGTACGCATGAGGATTTTCTCCATGTTTTTGATTTTCTACAAAGTATTTAGGGTTTTTTATCTTTCCAATATCATGATATAAAGCACCTACTCTTACTAACAAACTATCTGCACCTATTTCATCTGCGGCGGCTTCGGCTATGTTGGCTACCTGCATAGAATGCTGAAATGTTCCTGGTGCTTTGAGGGCAAGCAGTTTGAGCAAAGGGTGATTGGTATCAGAGAGTTCCAGTAATTTTATATCAGAAACAAAACCAAAAACCTTCTCAATTGCCCATATAATAGGATAAGCAAGTAAAGTTAAAAAAGCATTGAGGGTAATATTGAGTAATACCGGTTTAAGGCTGGTTTTAAGGTTCCCGCCTGTGATAAGCATAAAGGCAAAATAGCACAAAATGTAAGTAATAAAAATGTAAATACTGGTTTTAAAGAACTGCGAACGGGATTTTACATTGACTATACCCAAAGCCGCAAAAGAACCCGCCACAAACTGTACTAATAAAAATTCATATTCCTGTATAACTACTCCCAGTACAGCCGTATAGGTAGCATTCACCACAAAAGAAAGTTTGGAATTATAAAACGTAGTAACGACAATAGGAATAATACACAAAGGCACTACATAATAAGTAAAAGGACTGTTCTGACGGATATAGTGTTCATAAGTATCAAATATGGAGAGGGTAACAATCCCTGTGGTAAAGGCAATGTATAAAAAAAGGAACTGGTCTGTTCTTTCCAGCACATCTTTGTTAAAAAACATGAGATAAATGTATATGACTAACACACCTGTAGCGACCAGAATCAATTGACCAATAACTACGGAAAAAAAATTCTTGGAAAGTCTTTGTTTTTTTAGTTCCTGCTGAAAAGACTTTAAAGCAACATATTTTTCGTGGGTTATCAGTTCGCCCCTGCGAATAATGGTTTTTCCCTGCTCAATTTTTTTTCCCACAATAGAAATTTCACTAAAAATACTGGCTTTTTCTTTTTCATAAATCAGGTTGTTGTAGTAGTAATTAGGGACAATAATGCTTTCTAGTATTTTAATCAAAGCGGTTTTAAGGACAGGGTCAAGGTTCTTATATTGAGACAATTGTTTTTCTATCCATTTTGATTTTTCCTTTTTGTCTATCACATATTGAATATGAATAATTTGCTCGTACTTGTCTTTTTCACGCAGTATAATTTCAGAATGCAGAATATCGGATTTTTCGGTATCTATAAACACACCGTTTTTGCGGTATTCCTGCATGATTTTATCTAGAACCGTGATAAATTTTCTGTCTTTTACACATTGGTTGTGTTCCTCGTCAGTAAGTTTAATACCAAAATTAGCTACATTAAAACGGTCAGGGTATTGTCTTTTGATTTCTTCTAATATCTCTAATTTTTCCAACAAAGCTGTAGAATCATGGTCAAAAGTTTTAAGGATTTGTTTTTCAAATTTTCGTTTTTGGTTTTCTATTTCTTCGGGTTCTTTTTCTGCCGCAAAATCAAAAGGTGCTATGATGTCTTTACTTTTCCAGTGTTCGCCTTCCTGAAAAGATAAATCCCATACATGTCTACGTGGCATAAACACCACAATTACGATAACCGTGCCTGCCAGTATTGCCCATTTGTAGAACATGCGCTGCTCTTCTACTCTTTTTCTTACCTTACGAAACCAGTTTTGTTCTGCCACGCCCCTAAAATACATGAATTTTTCTAATTTTGTAAAAAATCATGGGAAAAATCATTATGGGCATAGACCCAGGAACGCAAGTTATGGGATATGGAGTAATAAAAACAGAAGGAAATCAAAATATGCAACTTTTAGTATATGGAGCTGTGCGCTTTAACAAAAAAGAAAGTCATATTCAACGGTTGCAAAAAATATATCAGCGGGTATCGCAACTGTTGCAGGACTTTAATCCTGACGAGTTTGCTATTGAATCTCCTTTCTATGGTAAAAACATACAGGCAATGCTTAACTTAGGCAGAGGGCAGGGAGTAGCTATTGCTGCGGCACTCAACTACGGCCTGACGGATATTGCTGAATATGCACCCCGAAAAATAAAACAAGCAGTAACAGGAAACGGAAATGCCAGTAAAGAGCATGTCTTTAAAATGGTTTCTTCTATGCTGGAAAATAGAGAAACGCCTGAATACTTAGACGCATCAGACGCTTTGGCTGTGGCAATATGTCATTTTTTCAATCAGAAAAATGGAAATAAGGCTAAAAACTACTCTTCATGGGAGAATTTTATTGTACAAAATGCAGACAGAATAAAATAAATCAAAAATCTTTAATTCGAGGGTTCTATTAAAAACAAAGGCTGTTCATATTCCACAGGACTAGCGTTATCCACAAGTATTTTTACAATCTTACCGCTGACATCAGATTCTATTTCATTAAAAATTTTCATAGCTTCTATCAGGCACAGTACTTTTCCTGCGGAAATGGTATCTCCTACTTTTACAAAAGGTTCTGCATCTGCCCTAGGCGCTCTGTAAAACGTACCTATCATGGGAGATTTGAACGTAACGAGATTCTGGTCTTTGTTTTCTGTACTCTCTTCTGCAGATTTGGCTGAAGACTTCACTTCTGCTTTAGGAGTTTCTGTACTCATAGCAGAGGTTACAACGGGAGTGGTTATAACCTGCGGAGAAGCGGTTACTACTGTTGGAGTGACTACTTCTTTTTCTTTAGAAAGTTTAAGGACAAACTCGCCTTGTCGGATACTTACCGAAGTTAGATTACTTTCATTAACTAATTTAATGAGTTCTTTTATTTCTTTAAATTCCATCGTTTTTATAAGTTAAGTTTGATTTTTGGGGTAACAACAAAGTACAAAAGTACACAAAACTTCATAATTTCAAACAAATAATCTTAAAAAGTACCTATATTTGTTTATGGATATTCAAAAATTACAGCAAAATGTAGATGAATGGATAAAACAATATGGAGTAAGGTATTACAAAGAACTTACCAATACTGCTATTCTGATGGAAGAGGTAGGTGAAGTTGCCCGCCTTATGGCACGGATATATGGAGAACAATCCTTCAAAAATGAAGAACAAGCCAAAACAGCAAAAGAAGACCTTGCTGACGAAATGGCAGACGTGCTTTTTGTATTAGTATGTCTAGCCAATCAGACAGGTATAGACCTTGCCACAGCCGTAGAAAAAAATTTTGCAAAAAAAACCCAACGGGATAAAGAAAGACATCAGAATAATATCAAACTGAAATAAAAACATTATGAAAAATACAAGTTTTCTGCGTGTAGCCAAAGTACTTGTTGGGATATTGGCTTTGCTTGCAGTATTGGTTATGATACTGATTATGATAAAAATATTTTCTGAATAAGATATGCCAAATACTGTACAAAACCTTGTTTACTCTGCAAGAATAATTTTAGGAATAAAATCATCAGGCATTTCTTTGAGTAATACTTTACCCTCTGCCAACTCTTCTATACGGGAGAGCACATATTCTGTTTTTTCCAAAAGATATTTTGTATCTAAACCAAGAGCTTGCGGCTGGTAATGTACAAGTTTGTCCACAGCTTTACTCAACATACTTTCTGCACCTTTGAAATTAAGAAAACACAAGTGATAATAACCAATCGCTAACTGAATAACCGCTTGATAGCATTTTTTTTCCTGTCCGCGTATATGATGCCAAATTTCTTCAAAGGTATCATGTGCGTCAAAGAAATCTTTGTTGTTAAACTCTTGTATTCCTCTCAAAAAATCAGGATTGGATAAAGCAGGATGACTCATAAACCATATATGTAGTTTTACGTGTGTTAGAATTTGAAAGTATGCAATTCTTCTACACAATATTTAAGCAATTGTATGCTGTATAACACATCTTGCTTATTTACGGTTTCTATAACAGAGTGAATGTACCTTGTAGGAATAGAAATAGCACCTACAATAGCTCCGTTTTTACCTGCTCTCTGCATAGATGCGGTATCTGTACCACCTGCAACAAGGATTTCAGGTTGCCATAGTATTTTATGTTTATCTGCGGTTTTTTTCATAAATTCTATCATACGCGCATCACAGATAACAGAACTGTCCATAATTTTAATACCCGTGCCTTTACCGAGTTGTGTGCATTTTTCATGTTCAGCGGCGCCTGGGGTATCATACGCAATAGTAGTATCTAAATTGATGGCAAAATCAGGATTGATAGTATGAGCGGCTACCTGCGCTCCTCTTAAACCTACCTCTTCTTGTACAGTGAAAACAGCATAAAAATCATATTCGGGAGTATCCAAATACCGTAAAGTTTCTAATAAAATATACACAGCAATACGATTATCCAAGGACTTGGTAGATACATTGTTTCCTATTTCTATCAAATCTCTTTCACGCGTAATAACATCACCCACAGAAACTATTTTTTGTACCTCCTCTTTTGGCAAACCTACATCTACAACAAAATCACTAATTTTAGCAGGTTTTTCGCGCTCTGCGGGTTCCATGATATGTATAGGTTTGCTTCCCATTAAGCCAATAAGGTCTTTTTTACCATGTACAATTACACGTTGTGCGGTAAGCGTTTTAGGGTCAAAACCTCCGAGAGTAGTAAAACGAATAAAACCTTGCTCATCTATATGACGCACCATGAAAGAAATTTCATCTAAATGCGCCGCAGACATAATCTTTTTAGGAGTTTTTCCTTTACCTCGTTTTATTACATGTAAATTGCCTATATTGTCTGTAAATACATCATTCTTTTGAATTTTCTTTTGTTTTATTAGTTCTTGTACCTGTTTTTCAATAAAACTACGAATTTTTTCTTCTCTACCGGGCGCACCAGGTATTTCACAAATCTGCTTTAACAAATTGATATTAAATTCCATAACTGACCTGCAATATACACAATAAAAGACTTATCAAAACAATTTTTTATGATTTTTCATAGTAATAACATTAAAGTTTGTTTTTGTAAAATAAATATAATAGTTTTGCATATCCTTAAAATCAAACTATATATGACAAAATTACCCTTTGGAAGGTTTTCAGACGGCTTCAAATCCAAAGAAAAAATAGATAAATGGACAGAGTGCGACAATGCTTACGCAGAAAAAAACTATGTAGTATCTTACCCTGCTTTTATGGAATACCTAAAAGATGACGAACTGAACAATGTAAATTACACTTTTGATGGAAAAGAATTATCTTTTGAAATTATGCAAGGTTCAAAGGTACTCAGAGGACTGGTAGACATTCCCAATAAACGCATTACAGCAGAAGCGGCTGTTGCCAAATTAGACAAAAAAAGCATAGCGGCAATGCGAAGATTACTGGAAATGAACTTCAAGCTCAATTACAGCCGTTTTGCTCTTAAAGATGATGATACTATTGTTATCAAGTATGACTCTGACCTTGACGGCGGACATCCCCGCAAACTGTATTATGCTTTTAAAGAAGTAGCCAACAGAGCAGATAAACAAGATGATTTATTAACATCAGATTTTGCTAATGCCCTTTCTATTGTAGATAATAGCCATATTACCCATGAAACCGAAGTACATAAAGAAACAAAATACAAATACCTTATCAAATGGTGCAATGATTTTCTTGCTCGCGTACCTGCATTAGAAGAAAAAAACCTTGATGGTGCAGTGGCTTACCTTTTACTTAATCTTATTTACAAAATTGACTTCCTTATCAACCCTGAAGGTAAAATCATGGACGATTTAGAACGCATGAACAGCATTTATTGGAAACAAGGTGATGCAGGCACACGTGAACGTAATAGAGAAATAATAGCTATTCTTAAAGAAATTATTGCTCGGGATAAAGCTGAGATAATTAAAGATTTTTATCATTCTGTTACTACTTTTGCCATTGCAAGACCTGCCAACCATAATGATGTTATATCTTCTATCAATGGTACAAATCCTAATCATGAATGGTATAAAAACAACGGTTACATGGACATAGCCATTGCTACTGTGGAATATGGTTTATCTTACTGTTCTTTTCAATATGGTTTACCTGAAATTACCAAAGGTTGGATTGCTCTGATGTATCAAATTCTTGAACCTGATTTCTTTGTAGAAATGGGCTACGGAGAAAAATTATATGACCCCACTACAAACCAATTTAATATACCTGGTATTATGGCAAAAATATATCAAATACAAACGGAGTCTTATAACTATTTTCCATATATCAATTTACCCGGTGCAGGAGAACTTAAATACACTTCTTTATTAGACTTTTTATTATCCTATACCACAGCTATTACTAACCTTAACTATCAAAGAGCATTTTAATTATGAACATACAAGAACTTATAGATAAAATTCAACCCATTATCATTCAGATTGCTACCCCACAGGGTACAGGAACGGGCTTTTATGTGGCCGATTATGGTGTAATTGTAACTAATCATCATGTCGTCAAAGACAATATACAGGTCAGAATTAGCGGCAAGTCTTTTTCTGAGACTATGGCGCCTGTATTCTTTTGGGACGAAAAGCATGATTTGGCTTTTATACGCCCTCCACAGGAACATAGAATGCCAAATATTGCATTAGATAAAGATGCCCCCAGAGATGGCGAACCTGTAATGGCAATAGGACACCCCTTCGGACAAAACTATACTGCTACTTCAGGTATTATTTCCAAAGCAGAACGTATCCGAAATGGTATTGCTTACATACAAACCGATGCCGCTATTAACCCAGGAAACAGTGGAGGTCCATTAGTAAATAAAGAAGGTGAAATTATCGGGGTGAACTCTTTCATTATATCAGGTGGTGATGGTCTAGGATTTGCTCTTCCTGTTCGCTATCTGCGTGCTTCACTAGAAGATTACAGAAACATAGGAGAGTACGGAGTGCATGCAGTTAGATGCCCATCTTGTGAAGCAATAGTAACACCTAATACTATTGATGGAAAGTACTGCCCATCTTGCGGTGCTGAAATCAAGATGCCCAAAGCAGATGTAGAAGATACTTATGTACCAGAAGGCATTGCGCGGGATATAGAAGAAATGATAAAAGCCATTGGCAAAGATGTACGCCTTTCCCGAAGAGGCCCCAATAACTGGGAAATTTATGAAGGCAGTGCCAAAATATGGATTACTTTCAATCCTGAAAGCTACTTCATTATCGGTGATGCGTATCTCTGTCAGCTACCCAAACAGAATATTGCTTCACTTTATGAATACCTGCTTCGTGAAAATGATAAATTAGAAGGCTTGTCTTTAAGCGTGAACGGACAAAATATCGTACTCTCTGTGATTATGTATGACCAGGATTTTAATCTTACTTATGCTACCAAGGTGTTCAAGGATTTGTTTCTTAAAGCAGACCACTATGATAATATACTCATAGAGCAGTATGGTGCATTGCCACGCGTGGAAGAATAAAAATAAAAACGTGTTTTTTTTATTTGTTATCTATGCAGAGCAGAACTATTTGTTCTGCTCTGTGTTTTCATATGCTTTTCAAGTCGTATCCGTGAGCAAAGTTTTTAATTTTGTGGCATATCTTTTATTTTTCAAAAACACTTTTGTAATTTTGGCAACATGGCAGACAGCCTGAGTCAAGAAAAGTTAAGCAAAAGTACAGGGTTCTGGAAAACAGTTTGGCAAAATTTTAAGAAAAACAAAGTTTCTTATTATGCACTATGGATTCTGATAAGTCTGGTTACTTTGGCACTCATTGCAGATTTTATTGCATACAACAAACCTTTTTATGCAAAATACAAAGGCAAAGGATATTACCCTATTTTTTGTGATTATGGGGTAAAACTCGGTATATACCACTGGAACAGCGAATTAGTCAATGCAGACTGGAAGGTTTTATCTTTAGAAAAAGCATTATGGACACCTATCCCTTACTCTCCTGAATATCAAGATTTTAGAAACGCACAATCTGTAAGTCCTTTTGCCAAACAAGATATAGACAAAAAATTTATGCGGCATTGGCTAGGTACAGACGAACTCGGCAGAGATGTATTAAGCGGTTTGATTCATGGTTCAAGAATATCTCTCAAAGTAGGATTAGTAGCTGTGGGTATATCTATGATTATAGGTATCAGTCTGGGCGCATTGGCAGGATATTATGGAGACACGCACCTTAAAATTTCGCGTGCTTTCATATTTTTATTACCTTTTTGCTTGTTTTTTATGTATTTTTATGGTTTTTATGTAAGAAGCAATACCCTTTCGGAAGCCGCATCACAAAATTTTTTATGGCTTATTTTGCATTTGCTGGTGAGCATATTCATCTGCATTTTTATCTGGATTATATTCTATCAATTATCCAAATTGTTGTGTAAAGCACACCCTTTTATGCGTCAGAAAACACCTGTATGGGTAGACATGATTATCTCCCGGATTATAGAAATTATCTCCTCAACCCCCATTTTATTGCTCATTATTACAATATGCGCTATTCTTAAACCGAGTGTGATGATAGTTATGGTTATTATCGGCTTAACCTCATGGGTAAGTGTTGCCCGTCTTACAAGAGCAGAATTCCTTAAAGTGCGAAATTTAGAATACATACAGGCGGCACAATCTATGGGATTTAAGGAATGGCGTATCATTTTACAACATGCTTTACCTAATGCCATAGCTCCTGTACTAGTAACCATTGCTTTTCAGATAGCAGGTGCTATATTAACAGAATCTTCATTGAGTTTTTTGGGTATAGGCGTTCCCTCTGATGTAGTTACTTGGGGTTCTTTACTGGCAGTGGCACAGTCTGCACCCAGTGCGTGGTGGCTTGCGGTATTCCCCGGATTAGCTATTTTTATTACAGTTATTGCCTTTAATCTTGTAGGCGAAGGATTCAGAGATGCACTTGACCCGAAACTAAAAAACGAATAATCATAAAAACTTTGCTTTCATTTCAGGGGTGGGCATACGACAGGCATCATATTTTCCAAACCATTTATAGCGGCGTTTTGCAATAAAATCATACAAAATATTTCTTAAAAAACGAGGCACAACATATCCTAAAACCAATACCTTGCTTATTCCTTTGAGGTATCTTACAATAATTAGCACTGCATCAGATTTCTGATACACTTTATTTTTGTGAATAAGAATAATGCTATTTAGCGTTTCATTAGAAATACCATGAGGTTCAAGTAGTTTTTTAGCTATTTCAGACTGTATAGGTGCAAACCTAAAAGCATCTTTATGGTCATGGTCAATAATATAATTTACACTGCTGTTACATAGCCCACACACACCATCAAATAAGACAATTGATTTTTGCATAATGATATAAAACACACTTGAAACTAATTTTTATGCAACAAATTTATTTTAATTTAACAGAACAGGATAATCTTTTGCATAAATTTTCATAATTTTGTGCGCTGTATGCAATCCATTCGCAATGTAGCCATTATTGCCCACGTAGACCATGGTAAAACCACTTTGGTGGACAAAATCCTCCATACGGCAAAATTATTCAGAGATAATCAAGAATCAGGAGAGTTAATATTAGACAACAATGACCTTGAAAGAGAACGCGGTATCACTATTTTTTCTAAAAATGTTTCTATAACGTATAAAGATGTTAAAATTAACATTATAGATACCCCAGGGCACAGCGATTTTGGTGGAGAAGTAGAACGTGTATTAAAAATGGCTGATGGTGTACTTTTACTTGTAGACGCTTTTGAAGGACCTATGCCCCAGACCCGTTTTGTTCTACAAAAAGCCCTCTCTCTCAATCTCAAACCGATAGTAGTTATAAATAAAGTAGATAAACCTAATTGCAGACCTGAAGAAGTATTAGAACAGATTTTTGAACTCTTTTTCGCACTCAATGCTACCGAAGAACAACTCAACTTTCCTGTGGTATATGGTTCAAGTAAAGAGGGTTGGATGGGTGCAGATTACAAAAATCCTGCCCAGGATATGACACATCTTTTAGATGTAATTATTGAAGCTATTCCTCCCGCACCTGCGTATGAGGGCAAACCGCAAATGCAAATTATGGCATTGGATTATTCCGCTTATGTTGGCAGAATTGCTATTGGACGCATATTCAGAGGCACACTCCGTCAGAACATGCCTATTTCTTTGGTGAAAAAAGGGGGCAAAGTAGTACGCTCACGTATCAAAGAATTACAGGTTTTTGAAGGATTAGGCAAAAAAAATGTAAATGAAGTACTTGCAGGCGACATCTGTGCTGTGGTGGGAATAGAAAATTTTGATATTGGGGATACCATTACAGATTTTGACGAACCCGAAGCACTGCCTGAAATTGAAATAGACGAACCTACTATCAATATGCTTTTTACCATTAACAACTCGCCGTTTTTTGGTAAAGAAGGTAAATTTGTTACTTCACGTCATTTACGCGACAGGCTACTTAAAGAAACAGAAAAAAATCTTGCTTTACGCGTACAAGAAACTGAATCGCCTGATGCTTACCTTGTTTTTGGCAGAGGAGTACTGCATCTTTCTGTACTCATTGAAACCATGCGCAGAGAAGGTTACGAACTACAAGTAGGACAACCCCAAATTGTAATTAAAGAAATTGACGGTGTAAAATGCGAACCCATTGAAATTTTATATGTAGACGTTCCCGAACAATTCTCAGGGGCAGTCATAGATCTAGTTACACAAAGAAAAGGAGAACTGCTTGCTATGGAACCCCGTACAGATATGCAACATTTAGAATTTAGAATACCTTCACGCGGACTGATAGGATTACGCTCTATTATGCTTACTGCCACACAGGGGGAGGCTACTATTAACCACCGTTTTGATGCTTTTGAACCTTACAAAGGTGAAATACCCGAGCGCCAAATGGGCGTACTCATTGCCAAAGAAACAGGAACAGCTACTGCCTATTCTATTGACAAATTACAAGACAGAGGTATCTTTTTTATAGAACCCGGTGAGATGGTATACGGAGGACAGGTGGTAGGTCAGCATATTAGAGATAATGACCTTGTTGTTAATGTTTGTGAAGAAAAAAAACTGACCAATATGCGTGCTTCCGGTTCTGACAAGGCAACCCGTATAGCCCCCGCAACCAAATTTTCTCTGGAAGAGTGTCTGGAATACATCAACAAGGATGAGTATGTAGAAATTACCCCGAAGTCCATGCGTATCCGTAAAATTTTCCTTGATGAAAATGACCGTAAAAGAGCGGCTAAAAAAGTGTAGTTTCTGTAATCCAACCTGAGTTTTTACAAATTTTACACCACCTGCCAAATAAAGCACGATTTTTGTTGAGTGATAAAAACATTCAACCTTATGATGCCTGCCCGTGAATTTCATTTCTCACTTTTATTTAGAACATGCCTGTAAAGATATTCCTTATGTAGTTGTAGGGCTGGCACTTCCTGATTTATGGCATACTCAACTTAATTTATATGCACCTAAACATGAACCTAACGAAACTCTGGAACTACACCAACTTAAAGTAGGCCTGCAAAAGCATTTCTTAGCAGATAAAGTTTTTCATAACAGCGATTATTTTACTTCCATGAGTGAATGGGCAAATCAGGAAATTAAAAAAGTCAATATCTCAGCACAACTTAAAAGAAAATTTTTTTTGGTGCATGTAGGAATAGAACTTGTTTTAGACAGGGTACTCATTCAGTACTATCCGCATCTAGTGGAAGAGTTTTACACTTGTTTTCAAAAGATTAACCCAGAGCAGGTGCAAGCATACATGGAACACATATACTACTACAATTTTGACGGACTTTCAGAACGAATAACTCAGTTTACCCTACAAAAACGCATTTATGAGTATTCCAACGATGAAAAACTATTGGAACTCTTAGACTGGATGATGCAAAAAATAACCCATAACAACCCTTTTTCTCCCTCAGACAAACAAAAAATACATCAGTTTATAGGTGTACTAGAACAAAAAATAGAGGAAAACTACCTATCTTTGTTTCAAGAAATGGAAATCAAGATGAAACAGCATTCCAATATCTGACGGAGTTCTTTTTCAAAATATCTTATATGGAGATGTGTTCTATTTTGTACATCTTGACACAATACGTGCTTATCTGCTTATAATCAGGCTGCGGTATAATTGCATATACACTCAAACCATAAAATACGGCATTGTTTTTGTTGTTTCAGTGAAACTTTAATATACTTTATGTAATTTATTTATGTGTGGCATTGTAGCTTATATCGGAAACAAAGAAGCCTATCCTATTGTAATCAAAGGACTTAAACGTTTAGAATACAGAGGCTATGACTCCGCAGGAGTGGCTATTCTCAATGGTCGTATGCAGGTATACAAACAAAAAGGTAAGGTTTCTGAATTAGAAACATACATAGATAAAAAACTGAATGGCAAAACTGTACATGGAACTATTGGTATGGGGCATACCCGCTGGGCAACCCATGGTGAACCCAATGACATCAACGCACATCCACATACGTCTCAAAGAAAAGACTTTGCTATTATTCACAATGGCATCATAGAAAATTATGAAATCCTGAAACAACAGCTCGTCAAATTAGGACATCATTTTGAAAGTGATACAGACACAGAAGTACTCGCACATCTTATAGAAGAATACATGCACCAAAATAACCTTACGTTAGATGAAGCTGTGCGTATGGCACTTAATAACGTAGTGGGTGCGTACGGTATTGTGGTTATGTCTGAGGAATACCCAGACATGATTATTGGAGCAAGAAAAGGCAGTCCCTTAGTACTCGGTATAGGTGACAAAGAATACATGCTCGCTTCTGATGCTACTCCTATCGTAGAAATTACCCGCAGAGTAGTGTATCTTAATGACGGCGAAATGGTAATTGCCAAAAGAGATGGTTTTACCTTAAAAACCATTGACAATGTAGTTAAAACCCCTTTTGTACAGTATTTAGAATTAGAACTGGAAGAATTAGAAAAAGGTGGCTATGACCATTTTATGCTTAAAGAAATTTTTGAACAGCCCACTTCTATTAGTAATTGCATACGTGGTAGAATAAACGCAAATAGTGATTATATTCATCTTGGAGGAATAGCTCAGTACATTGACCAAATTGCACAAGCACAAAGAATTATTATAGTTGCCTGCGGAACTTCATGGCATGCAGGATTAGTAGGAGAATATATTATTGAAGAACTAGCCAGAATACCCGTAGAAGTAGAATACGCTTCTGAATTTAGATATCGTAACCCTATTATCAACGAAAATGATGTAGTTATTGCCATCAGTCAAAGTGGAGAAACCGCTGATACTCTTGCCGCTATACAATTAGCCAAAAGTAAAGGCGCTATCATTCTCGGAGTTTGTAATGTAGTAGGGTCAAGTATTCCTCGTATCACTGATGCAGGTATATACACACACGCAGGACCTGAAATCGGAGTAGCTTCTACCAAAGCCTTTACCGCACAAGTTACAGCAATTATTCAGTTTGCCTTAAAACTTGCCAAAAAACGAGGCTTAAATCAGGAAAGAGTGATAAGTTTAATTAAACAATTGACCCAAATTCCGCAACATATTCAGGTTATACTTAAACAAAACGAGAAAATCAAAGAAATTTCTGCTATTTTCAAAGATGCCAGCAATTTTCTGTACCTTGGAAGAGGATATAATTTTCCTGTGGCCTTAGAAGGTGCTTTAAAGCTCAAAGAAATCAGCTATATACATGCAGAAGGCTATCCTGCCGCAGAAATGAAACACGGACCTATTGCACTCATTGACGAAAATATGCCTGTGGTGTTTATTGCTACCAAAGACAGTTCTTATGAAAAAGTAGTCAGCAATATTATGGAAGTAAAAGCTCGCAAAGGCAGAGTAATTGCTATTGTAACCGAAAATGACACTCATGCCAGCAAATTAGCCGAGTTTTCCATTCAAATCCCCGAAGTTGATGAACTGCTTACGCCTATTTTATCCGTTGTACCTTTACAACTACTTTCTTATCATATCGCCGTGATGCGCGGTTGTAATGTAGACCAGCCCCGCAACCTTGCAAAATCTGTTACCGTAGAATAAACATAACTTTTTTACACTGTTTTTGAATATGAAATGCTGTTTTCAGATTGATTACAGCATTTTTTGTATTAACTTACGGTTGTCAAATCATTAGCAAAATATAATTTCGTATTTTTTTGTATCTGTACAGTATTGTTTTCTATTTTTGTTGTCATGAATGAATATTCATTTAGTTTGCTAGGAATATTTCAGGTATTAAGGTACTATTGGAAAACAGTAAGTGTATTTATACTCATAAGCAGTATTATCGGTATAGGGGTCGCCTTTTACTTAAAATCCTATTACAAATCTACTTGTTCCATATACACATTAGACCACAGAGCAATGATAATGTCCTCCATGCTTGGCAGTGCAGAGATAGATGACAACATATTTTCTCCTTTAGGCGGAGCTAATTTGCGTATAGGTACACCTGATGATGTAGACCAAGTAATGGGCGCGCTGATGAGCGAAAAAGTACGTATGCAAATCATACAAGAATTCGGTCTTTACCAACGGTACAATATAAAACCTGAACACCCCAAAGCAAAAGCTAAAATGCTCAGTATTTTGGAGGATAATCTCAAAATTAAACGTACAAGCTATAATACGCTGGAAATATCTGTATGGGAAACTGAACCTGAACTCGCCCAAAAAATAGCCAACCGCTTCGCTTATCTTGCTAATGAACTATACAGCGGAATATTCAAAACTAACATGGACAAAATTGCTGTTGCCATGGAGGAAGAATATCAGAAAAAACTTACAGAAATAAAACAACTTTCTGACAGCCTGAATACTCTCAAAAAACAAAATACAAACCCTGCACATCAGTTAGTACTTGAACATTTGCTGATTGCTGAAACCAAACAACTATCCAAATACAAAATAGTTTTAGAAATGAGTAAATTAGACAAAAAACATACTTTGGATAATGCTATGATTTTAGATGAAGCTCAACCTAATGCTAAAAGAGATAGACCTAAACGAATTCTTATCATCTTAGGTTTTACTTTAAGTGGCTTAGGTGCAGGGACTTTGTTTTCTGTTGTCAGACATAACCTGAAAGCACATGCTTAATCGTTATTCCTTTGCCAATTTATTGTTTATCTTGCTCCTATTTTTGATTGCGCTAGCAGGGACTCTTATTACAGGAAAAGAAGTATGGGCATTCCTGCCTTTGGCTGTATATGTGTTCTTTTTAGGGTTTGCCAATTATCAGTGGATATATGCAGTGGTCATTTTAAGCATTCCTTTGTCTGTGGATACCCATGCTCTGGACGAAAGCGTAAGTATCAGCGCACCCGCAGAACCTATGCTTGTATTGCTGATGCTCATGTTTTTTATGAAATCCCTGCTTAATCCACAAAAAGATATTTCTCTTTGGAAACACCCGCTTACCGTATGGATTATACTCTCTTGGGTATGGACATTAGTCTGTACATTATACTCTACGCATATTTTAGTATCCTTAAAAGCAACCATAATGAAAACATGGACAATTACTGTGTTTTATTTTGTAACATATTACATATTAAAAAAATGGAAACATCTCCCCAGTGTCTGGGTTCTCTATTTGCTTCCTCTTGTATTTGTAGTGATATACGCACTCATAAGACACATGGAAAAAGGATTTACTTTTCATTGGAGCAGTTATGTAATGTATCCTTTCTATAAAAATCATGTAAATTATGGTACTGCCGTAGCCGCAGTTCTGCCTTTTGTGATAGTAGGCATTTTCATCCGCCACTGGACACGGTGGATATGCCTTGTGCTGTTCTTGCTCTTTTGTGTAGCCATTTTGTTTAGCTATACCCGTGCCACGTATATTGCAATCCTGCTTTTGCCTGTTGTTATTCTGATTTATTACCTTAAAATAGTGCGTCTGGGGGTTTCTGTCCTGCTAATAAGTATGGGCTTACTGACAGGATATTTACTGTATGACAACAACTACCTTATGTTTGCCCATGGGGATAAATACACAGAATGGCATAAAAACAGTTTTGAAAAACAAATAAATGCTACCACAAGACTCAAAGATGTATCTTCAGTAGAACGCCTGTACCGCTGGATAGCCGCTTACAATATGATACAGGAACGCCCTGTTACAGGTTTTGGTGCAGGTACTTTTGTCTTTGAATACAAAGGATATACTAATGCTTTTTTTAGAACAGAAGTTAGCAGTAATTTAGAAAATTCAGGTTTGCACTCACAGTTTATCAGTGCCTTTGTAGAAGGTGGCTTATTAGGAGGAGTGTTGTTTGTAGGGCTAGTAGTCAGTGCTTTATTTCATTCACAAAGAATATTTAATCAAGCTCAGAAAATAAAAAAAATGTGGGTTTTAGCTACCGGTTGTAGTCTTATCATTCTTCTAATACATTTACTTATCAATGATTTGTTGGAAGTAGACGAAATTGGTTCATTGTTTTACATTAACCTTGCGGCATTAGTGTACATAGATATTCATAAAAAAGAATACAAATAATCTTCACAAAAAAACTATACAGAATTCTCTGCACCTGGACCTAAACAAAAAGACTGATGAACTTGGATACTGAACTTACCAAAAATGTACTGAACTAAAAACTCATAGTTGCAATTTCTACTCTGTGCGTAGACTCCTGCGGCTTTGGCAATGTGCTTGCAAATAGCATTGGTATTTAATTGCTATATCGGTGGTAGTCCCAATTCCTTTAAAAACTGATTATGGATCTCTCTGGCTTTGTTAATTGCTTTGTCAAGGTCAACGAGTTTTTTGTTTACCTCTTCCAAGTCAATGAGTTCTTCTTCTACGGATGTACTTACATACCTTGAAATATTCAAGTTATAATCGTTCTTAATGATTTCGTCCATAGAAACCCTGCGAGAATAACGGATTTC
>CALIZB010000059.1 GCA_938028625.1 uncultured Bacteroidia bacterium
GGATTAACAAGCACTAAACGTAAAAGTTCTCTGACTTCTGTTTCGGTAAAACCCATCATGGCTTCAAAATCTTCTCTATGCGTAAGGTGCTTCAAAATATTAAATCCGCTCGTAATACCGTCAAGAGTTAAAGGAGAAACCCCTGTAATGAACACTCTATCTACTATACCTTGTTGTGTTGCGGTTTTAATGACTTCAAAAAACTTGCGTACATACCCTTGTTTAGATACACTGTCTATAAATTCATCTACACTACGGTATAAAATTTCATTCGTAAAATGGTCGTACTCGTCAATAATTAAATAAACAGGATATTTTCTATCATATTTTTCACAGAAAATGGATAACATCTCTTCTGCGTCCTCTGCTTGGTAGATAGATTGAATATTTTCTTTACTTAAACATTCATACCTGTCAGAAAAACCAGTAATATAGGTTTTAATTTTGAGATTAAATCCTTGTTTAGCACTTTCTTTGGTAGAAGTATCTATTCCGCTGAAATCAAATTTGAGTATTCTGTATGTGTTTCGTAATGGTGTAGAATTTTGACCAATGTAATACTTACCAAAAATCTGCTTGAATTTATCTTTTTGATTGATGTTGTAGTAGTATTCTAATATAGACAACCACAAACTTTTACCAAACCTACGCGGTCGTAAAAAAGATATAAATTTTTCATTTTCTAAACTCTCAATATACTTTGTTTTATCTACAAATGTAAAGTTTTGTGTAGATAATTGCTCAAAATTACTTACTCCATACGGGAATTTTACATTGTTCATGTTACAAAGTTACAAATTATCAGCCTGATAGAGTATTGAAAAACAACTTGTTGAAAACCAATAATTAGAATAAAAGACGTATCACAATATCTTGTAGCATGCCAATCTCAAAGTTATGAAGGACACGCCCTAAACACTAATCACTAAAAAACTAATAAGCGTAACAAAAGTTATTCTTTTTCAAAGTTCTGAACCAATAAAGACAGTCCGTCTTTGAAAGAAGTTTTTACTTTGTAACCAAGTTCTTTTTGTGCTTTTTGAATATCTGCCAAGGAATGCAGTACATCACCAGAACGTTTTTCTGCATGCAAAGGCGAGATATTTTTACCAAGAATTTGATTTAAATTTTGAACTAACTCTAACAAGGTAAAATTTGTACCACAAGCGATATTGTATATCTTTCCTGCTACGTTATCAGCTGTGCAGGCTAATAAATTAGCTTCCACGTTATTATCTACATATGTAAAATCACGGCTTTGTGTGCCATCACCGTATATGGTGGGGGGCTGGTTGTTTAGAAGTAGTTTAAGAAATTTAGGAATAACTGCAGAATATTGGGAATCAGGGTTCTGTCTGGGTCCAAATACATTAAAATACCGTAAGGAAACTGTTTCCAAGCCATAAATCTGATGAAAAACCTTACAATAGTGCTCTCCCGCCAATTTCGTTACAGCATACGGAGATTTGGGATTTGGAGTAAGTTCTTCATGTTTGGGAGAAATCGGACTATCACCGTATACAGAAGATGAAGACGCATACACAAAACGTTTTACACCCGCTTCAACAGCGGCATGAAGTAAATTCAAAGTTCCGTTGATATTTACTTCATTGCTGGTAATAGGGTCATAAATAGAACGAGGTACAGAAGGTAACGCCGCTTGGTGTAATACATAGTCTATGCCTTTCATGGCTTTTATTGTGGTATGATAACTGCGAATATCTCCTTCTATAAGTTCTATGTCTTTTTGGTAAGGAATAAGATTTTCACGTCTGCCCGTAGAAAAATTATCCAATACACGCACTTCCTGATTTTTTTCTAAAAGTGCTTTTACAAGGTTACAGCCAATAAAACCTGCTCCTCCTGTTACTAAATACTTTGCCATAAGTGCGGCAAAAATAATACATTATTTGATAATCTTTCATTTTTAGAAAGAATGCTTATGCTTTGAGATAAATTTTACTTTATTTGATAAAATTATTTCTATTTTTGGACATGAAACGTAGAGATTTTGTTAAAAACACAGGACTTTTTCTGACCACAGCCGCATTAAGCGGATATTCTACGAATGTTATTGGAAAAAATAAAAAAGGTTCTATTCTTGTATTAGGGGCAGGATTTGCAGGTTTAGCCGCAGCACACTTACTTATACAAAATGGATTTAATGTTACTATTATAGAAGCTCGTAATAGAACAGGTGGAAGAGTTTTTACCTATAATATCCAAGATAATTTAACAGTAGAGTTAGGTGCAGAATGGGTAGGTGCTTCGCATGAGAGAATACTAGCTTTATGCAAGCAGTTTGGTTTGTCTTTACAAGAACATAGGTTCAAAGAAGAGGCTTTTATACACGGAAGTAGATATAAGCACAGCTATCAAGCTAATTGGACAAAAAAATATGAAGGCTTACTTAGTGCATATCGTCAGATGTCTGAAAAAGAAAAACAAAAATTAGATAGTTTAGATTGGTGGCGTTATTTAGTGAATAACGGAATAGAAGAAGAGGATTTACTCATTAAAGAACTATTAGATAGTACAGATTTTGGAGAGAGTATTCGTTTTGTATCGGCAGATATGGCAATGGGAGAATATGCCGAATCCAGCCCTGATAACGAAATGGATTTCAAAATTATAGGCGGAAATAGCAAACTTACCGAAGCCTTTGTACAAAAAATTGGTTTGAAGAATATCAAATTAGAACATGTAGTTACTAAGATAGAACAAGGTAAATATGGTGTAAAAGTAACTTGTGCTAATGGTTCTGCTTTTACTGCGGATAAAATAATTTGTACTTTGCCTACGTATGCCATTTCAAAAATACAATGGTTGCCTGAGTTACCTGAAAGCAAGCAAAAAGCTATCAATGCGTTACAATATGCACGTATCTATAAAAATCAGCTGTTGTTCGGTTCGCGTTTTTGGGAACGTGAAAATTTTGCTATGATAACCGATTTGCTTGGACAGTATTTTTTTCACACTACACAAAAACAAAATGCTGTACAAGGAGTTCTCACTTCATACAGCATCGGGGATAAAGCTATGACATTAGGTTCTATGAACGAAAGTTTGCGTAAAACTTTGTTAGAAAATGATGTAAATACTATGCTTAATACTAATCAAAAAATTCAAAAATATGTAGGTTATTACTGGGGAGCAGATAAATTTACACAGGGTGCGTACGCGGTATATGGTAAAGAACAATGGTATTCTATTCGTCCAATACTAAAAAAGCCATTTGGAAATATTTTTTTTGCAGGCGAACATATAGCCGAATGGCAAGGTTTCATGGAAGGTGCAATTAACACAGGAGAAGAAGCCGCACAAAATATCATATCATAGTTTTTTACTTTGTTTATTCCTTCATAAAACGCAAAACATATACGTTATTATCATTTGTGTAACATCTTAAAATATATACTCCTTGTGGCAAATTTTGTACATTAAAGCTATTTTTTTGGTAAGCGGTCTGCATAATTTTACCTGAAAGGTCTAAAATTTCTATTTTTTCTGTTTGATGCTGTGGTAGGTTGATGTAAATCATATCTGATACAGGGTTAGGGTATATCTGAACAGTATTGACTTTTTCAATCAATGGAGCGTTTTCTTGGTGTGTAGGTGTACATATTACTTCGTTTAATCGCCTACAAATACTATCATTGAGCGCAAAATCAACTGTTGTAGAGGAGGGAGAATTTCCCATACGGATAAATACAATTTTTTGCGAAGGATATACATCTATAAACTGTCCATTTTTACCGAGTGCAAAATACGCATCATCAGGGGCATTAGGCATCAATTTACCTGGAAAAACAAACTGCGAATAAGGTATCATAAAACTACTTTTGCCATTTAACCATGTTAAATATCCATAAGAAAGGTTTAAGGTCTGAGAAGTATTAGTCATTTGGTTAAAATAAGTAGTATCTGAAAGTACAGGGGTAGTATTCCAAGTACCTTTGTTTAATAACAAAAGTCCAAATCTTGCCATACTGCGGGCTTTACTGAAATATACATTATTATATCCTATCGGATAATAAAAACCGTCCATGCCTGTTTTGTTTTTAATACGTGTAGTAACGTATGCGTTTAGCGTAGTTCCCACAGCATTTTGAATAACACCATCTAATAATGTATATGGTGCATTATGATATGCCCAACGCGTACCTGCATCGGAAAGGTATTGTAAGCAAGTATTTAGAGTACAATCAGGGTCAGGAACACCATCATCTAAACCTGTACTCATGCTTAATTGATGTTTTATGGTAATAAGTTTTTCTTTATTAGCAGGGCAAGATGTCCAACCTGCACCCAAATATTTTGAAGTGCTATCATCAATAGATAAATAACCTTCTTTTTGAGCAATACCTATGGTTAACGCAGTAAGCGTTTTTCCCGCAGAGGCCCAGTACCATAAACTATCTACGGTAAAAGTGCCATAGTATTTTTCAGTTACTATTTTGCCATTTTTTAGTAAAATAAATGCTTTGGTATTTTCTCTACCAAGAAAAGCTAACAAACTGTCCATTTTATCCTGACACCAACCCAAACTACTTATTGAGAGAGTATCCCATGTATTACCTGTAAGAGGAGGAAAGTATAAGCTTTGTCCATGTAAAAAACTAAACAGGCTAAACAAGAAGACAATTAGTATTTTTTTCATAGCTGAATGATAATTTTGAAAAGTTAAAGTTTAAAGAAGATAGCAAATAATATTCAAAATGCCTGTAATTTATAGTAACTTTATTACTTTTGCAAACGTATAACTCAATGTATTATGAAAAAGTATCTCATCTCTGTTTTTATTATTTGCAATATACTATTGTTTGGACAAGAAGAATTTACTGTTCTTGCCACTAAAGGAAATGTAGAAATCTTAAAAAATGGCACAGGTACAGGGGTAAAAGTATTCTCAGGTAGTAAAATCATGTTAAATGATGCAATAAAAGTATCTGCGGGGGGATATGTTGGCTTAGTGCATAAGAGCAAAAGCGCCATAGAACTTACCCAAGAAGGTACATATAAAGCCTCTGATTTAGCAAAAAAAGCTACAAATACAGATGTGTCTTCCAAAGTAATGAACTATGTGGCTGACGGCATGGTTAAGAAAAGCAGTATTCAGAACAAAACCAATGTAGGTGCTATTGACAGGGCAGGTGACGAAAAAGTATATCTTGCAAATCCTGCAGAAGACTACCTATTAAGTACTAATGCTACGTTCAAATGGTTCTCTTTTGAAGAAAACGGCGAGAAAGTACCTGAATATATATTCTTAATTTACTCAGGTAAAAATATACTTTATCAGGAAATTGTAAAAGATACTATATTCAAATTAGATTTGGCTAAACTAAATGTGGAATCGGGTAAAATGTATCTTTGGTCTGTTTCTCCCAAGCAGGATTTAGCCAATATCAAAAAACAGACACTTGCTAACGAGTCCAATCTTGCAAAGATTCATGTGATGGACAGCAAAAAAGCTGCCGCAGTGCAGGATACTGCTAATATGGTACTTAAAAACGGACAGCTTACAGCTATTCAGGCAGTTATACTTGCTAATTATTATGAACAGCATAATGTTAATTATTTAGCCATGGAAATGTACGCAAAAGCTGTTAGTTTAGCGCCTGGCGTAGAAATGTATCAGAAAATGCACGCTGAGTTTTTATGCAAACATCAGGTAGGACTGAATTATATTGCTTCCCGACTGTATCCTAATTTTTTCTCTAAAAAATAAGCACCAAAATTATATTACAGAACCTGTCAGAACCTAAAAAAACTGGCAGGTTTTTTTTATATCAAAAAGTACTCTATTTTTGCAAAAATTAACTTTTATATCACTATGAAAAAATATACCTTAATGTTGTTGTTATGTTTGCTTTGTCTGACAACATCGTATGCACAGAAAAAGAAACCTGAAACGAATACTCGCGTAAATACTACGGTTGTAACTCCGAGTCAAAATACAGCCACAAACACTGCAAGCAAAAAAGATACCGTTGACTACGACCTGCGCGTATATGGAAATGCGGTAAGTCTGGGAGATTTTTATACAGCCATTACAGCTATTCATTACAAGTATGCCAAAGATACTAATATACGCTGGTTAGATACTTTATCTCGTTTGTACTTTACAGGCAATATGATACGACAAGCCGTAGTTACAGCAGAGGTTGTATTACAAAAACAGCCTAATAATATCTCCATGTTAGAACTCGTAGCAATGAGCTATTCAGGTTTGGGTGACAGTAAATCTGCTTTGGTAAAATATGAAAAACTGTTTGAACTCACACAAAAACCCTATTATCAGTATCAGTGTGCGGTAGAGGAATTTAATTTAGGGCGTGTAGGAGAATGTGAAGCACGTATTAAAGCTATACAAAGCAATCCTGCTGCGGAAAAAGACAAAATAAACATCAATCCTGGGCAGGGAACAGCCCCTGAACAGGTTGCTATTAAAGCGGCAGCTTTGAATTTACTTGGTGTAATGCAAATGAAACTTGGTAAAAACGAAGATGCCAAAAAGTCTTTTGAAGCCAGTCTGAAACTTGCTCCTGAATTTAGCCTTGCCAAAGGTAATCTGGAAGCACTCAATAAACCAAAAGATAAAAAATAGTGCAACTGTCAAGAAAACTCACTCTTGCAGTCTATAACAAGGGATAAAAATACTTTCTTTGTTTTTGGTTTGGATAAATATGCCTTTTCGGTGGTTTGCGGTGTATATATGATATTTTTCTACGGAAGAGAGCGGAATAGTATACTTTTTGGCAAATATACTGACAGGATTGCGGGCATAGATATTTTGGCTGTCTTTACGGACTACATAAAAATTACGGGCATAGAGATAATAACTGACAGCCATAAGGGCTAAAAACACCCAGAATGCTGTTATGCTTTGTGTAGCAAAGCCAATAATAGCAGGAAATACAAAAACCCATATTGCATAGATATACACAGGTAAAGCACGGCTGATGTTTTCCATATTATACTCTGTTTTGAATTTTTATACAGTTACTGCATGTCCCCTGTAATACAACAGAGATTTCATCAATCTGACTGTTAAGAAGCAAATTTGTGGGTATTTCTATCTCAAAATCTTCTATACAGCGGGTTTCTTTACATATCTTGCACACAAAATGCCCATGATTGTGTAGGTGTGTATGGGCATGATGCGTATGCTCATGATGCTTGCAAAGTGCAAAAAAAGCCACTCCGTCCGGGTTAACGATTTTATGAATAAGGTCTTTTTCCAAAAAAGAAGATAAAGTTCTGTATAAGGTTACTTTATCGCAGTCTGCTAATTTTTCTTCTAAATCACTGTGCGAAAGGGCTTTGTTAGCATCAATAAAAAGAGAGAGTACGGCTTTTCGGGTATCTGTAAGCCGTAGTCCCACTTTTTTAAGAGTTTCTTCTACGTTCATGACTTAGTCTTGTAAGACAGAATGCTCTGTTTTAACTCTGTTTTGTATGGCCTGCAAAGCATGAATAACTACTTCCGGGCGTGGAGGACAGCCAGGAATATACACATCTACGGGTAAAAAATTATCTATACCCTGTACCACCCCATATACACGGTGCATACCCCCTGTGGACGCACATGCACCCATAGCGATACACCATTTTGGGTCAGGCATCTGGTCCCAGATACGTTTTACGGCATGTGCCATTTTGTAAGTACACCAGCCTGCCACAATCATAAGGTCGCTCTGACGAGGACTAAAACGGAAGACTTCACTACCAAAACGAGAAGCATCGTATTTAGGTCCTGCAAACGCCATCATCTCAATAGCACAGCAAGCTAATCCCATAGGCATTGGCCAAAGAGAATTTGCTCTTGCCCAGTTGGTCAGTTTATCTACGGAGGTGGTTAAAAACCCAACCTGTGCCAATGTTTTTTCTAATCCCATATTCGTTTAACTTTGTTTTTCTCTTAAATAAAAAATATAATTCGTAGATACAGGTACAATATCTATGCTTCGCATAAGCCAAGCTATTTGTCCTATATGATATGTGGAATGGTCAAAAATGTGCATTAGTGCGTCATTATACGTGTTCTCAAATATTCTACCACTGCTATTAGAATACGAAAAACTACCTGAAAGTTCCTGTTCTGTAAGATTTTGAAGTTTATGCATAAACTCTTCCGTAACCGATTTCCACGTATTTGAAGCAATCTGTGTGTTCTCAAAATATTCGTATTTTGGAAATTTTTGGGGTTCATTGTTCATACGGGCAAGCCATATACTTTCTGCACTTACAATATGCCCTACGAGGTGAGAGAGTGTGGCAAAACTGCCTTTGAGCGGCTGTAAGAACCGCAGGGTATCTATTTCCTGCAAATTATCACAGATTTTGTGTACCCGCCAGCGGTGATACTGTATCCATTTCTGTAATTCCTGTAAAGACATTAAGCAAAAAGTATAAAATTTTTCAGACAAAGATAACTTGTTTCTTTTTATTCTATATTGGTATTTTTGAACGAATCTGAGATAACTTCTTTGGTACGAGAGAATATTTCGGAAAGCCAGGCTTTGGTGCGTTTTTTTTCTATTCGGTTAAGCTCTTTCTGATGAGAAATCCGTGTGGTTTCTTCAGGATCTTGCTCACCGCTGTCTTCCATTTCCATACTTTCTTCCAATTTAAATCCTTCCAATATAAGCCCTATGGCTGTGGAGTAAATAGGGTTAGATGCTTCTTCAGCTAATCCGCCTGCAAGGTGTTGAGAAGGATTTCCAAGTCGGCAGTCCAAGCCTGTGGTATATTCAAAAAGACTTTTTATATCCCTGAGCATAGAACCTCCGCCTGTAAGTACCATGCCTCCTACAATATCATTTTTCTTAAAACCGTTTTCGTACAAGTCTCTAAGAATAAAGGTAATAACTTCCTGTAATCTTGCACTGATAATCTCTGCCAGCATATAACGAGAGATTTCTTTGGGGGGTCTACCCTGTAAACCAGGTATAGTAACAATTTCATTATGTTTGACTGTCATTGGCAATGCAGAACCAAAACGAACTTTTAATACTTCTGCTTGATTTTGCATGATAGAACAGCCTTCACGTATATCACTGGTGATGATGTTGCCACCAAACGGAATAATATGCGTATGACGAATAACGTTATCTTTGTAAAAAACTACATCAGTTGTGCCACCACCGATGTCTATAAGTAAAGTTCCTGCTTCACGCTCCTCTTCAGAAAGCACTGCGGCACTGGACGCAATAGGTTCTAAAAATATATTTTCTGCATGTAAACCTGCTCTTTGTACGCACCGGAGTATGTTTTGTACAGCAGAGGTCTTGCCTGCCACAATATGAAAATTACCTGCTAACCTTACCCCAGACATGCCCACAGGGTCCATTACATTACGGTGATTGTCTACTTCATATTCTTGTGGGAGCACATGGATAATCTGTTCGCCAGGTTGTAAGGCAATACGGAACATGTCTTCATACAGCCGTTTAAGGTCATCTTTGGTAATTTCATGGGGTGAGTCCGGAAAAGTAATAATTCCATGGTTGTTAAAACTGCGAATATGCTCTCCGGCTATACCTACATAAACGGTCTGTATGTCCACTGCGGACTGAATTCGGGCGGCGTCTACTGCATTTCTGATGGCTTTGGTAGTTTTGTCTATATTTACTACTGAACCGCGTTCAATAGCACCTCTTGACTCGGATTTGCCAATACCTAAAATATCTATCCTGCCATGTACGTTCTGACGGGCTACAACGGCACAGATTTTTGTGGTTCCAAAATCTAATCCAACTAGGATTTTATCACTCATGGGTATTTATGATTTAATTAGGTTGTACTTTCTTTTCACATACGATTTGCTTTGGATACTTTACCGTAATAGTACGGTACTGTTGCCATCCGTAGCTTCGTAATGCGTTTTTATAGAAAGTTTTCAAATTTAGTAATTTTTGTTGAACATCTGTCATAGGATAACCAAAAATTATTTTGGCATCACCAAGTAAGGTATATAATTCACACTCTCCTGACGGCAAAATATGAATTTGGATGATCTGTGCCTTGTAAAATGGGTCTTGCATAATTTCTCTCAACAAAGGTACAAGTTGAGTCAATTTTTCTGAACAGACTTGGAAAGTATTTTTGATAGGGACTACAAGGTCTGTTTTTTTAGTCTCTCTAATGCCCAGTAGGTCATTAGGATTACTTTCCTGATATTTTTCAGTGATGTTCCCCGTGATAAGTGGTACTCTTGCAGTATAATGTGAAACAAGAGGAAGTTTGTAAAATTCATCATCTATGTAATAGCTATCTTTTTCACCAATAACACGAAAAACAGGGTTTCTTTGCTTTATTTTGACCTTTATTTTTCCGTTCATGTCTATATATACATGTGCCTGTTTGATATAGGGATTGCTATAGAGGCGCTGCTCTAAAAGTTCTACATCTATATTAGCCAAACTATGCCCTGTAAGTACGTCTTCTTGATTGTTACTTAATATATGCTCTATCTGCTTGGAGGAGATAAAATTCTGTTCAGAAAGAGATTCTATGCTTACCTCAATACCTTTGCACACTTCTGACGCATTTTTGGACTGTGCGTATCTTACTAATATAAGTAAGATAACAAAGCTCAAAAAATACAACAAAAGATTTTTCCATTGCAACATAGCTATTCGCTTGCAAAACTAATAAACTTTATCTGAAATGCAAGCAAAACATTGTTTTTCTGCCATTTTTATGAGTTATGTTTTTGACTTATAAGCATATCGTAATTTTAGAAAACAGATAACATTAACAAAATATCGTATTTGTTTTATTCTCTTTTCTCCTTAAAAAACTGCTGTATTAGTGTTTTACATTCATTTTCTAATACTCCTCCTATAACTTCTACTCGTTTGTTTAGTATATTTTGTGTATATTGTATAGTACCATATTTGGTATCACGTGCACCAAAAACAATTTTTGGCAGCTGCGCCCAGAATACTGCACCTGAACACATCATACAAGGTTCAAGCGTTACATACAAAGTACAATCCGTAAGATATTTTGCACCCAGATATTCACATGCCGCAGTAATAGCCATAATTTCCGCGTGGGCAGTAGGGTCTTGTAGAGTTTCCACCTGATTGTACGTTTTGGCAATAATTTTTTCAGTAGTATTAGAAACAATTATACAACCTATGGGGATTTCACCCTGTTCATAAGCCATTTGTGCTTGTTGTAAAGCTATTCGCATGTATTTTTCATGTTTTGTATGCATAAATAAGTGCTTATCTCTCCGCAATATAGGGGATTATTTCTAAAAAAATACGTATTGATACGGATAGCTTTATATACTGTTTTTAAGGAATTTTGAAAGATAAATAAAGTTTTATTATGCAAAATAACAAAGTCGTATTTGTGATACTTTTTAATTTGGTAATGTGGATGTCGCTTCCATTAAAAGCCCAGTCCACTGACAAAAACGTACAAGAACTGTTTAATGCTGTAAAAATGAAAGATGTATCCGCCGTAAAAAAATATATCAAAAAGGTAAATAATCCGTCTGCGCTTCGCAATAACGATAACGAAACCTTATTACATACCTTGTTTTGGAATACACGCGATATATGGGGACAGAACGAACGCGAAATCCTTAATATTTTACTGCAAAACGGCTGTGATGTGAATGCCAAAGCAGGACCATATAATACCCCTGTACTTGTTACAGCCGCTGGTTTTGTTGAACCTATGAAAATTCTTATACAACATGGCGCAGATGTTAATCAAGGAGCACCTCTGATTACAGCGGCATTTAAGTATTGTTTAGAGTGTGTACAGTTGCTTGTAGAAAACGGTGCAAACGTCAATCAAAAAAATAGTTACGGAACTACTCCTCTCTTAGCCGCACTAGACAGATATGATGGTAGTAAAGTATCTTTGCCTATTGTCAAATATCTTGTAGAAAAAGGCGCAGACATTCATGTTACTTCTTCCAAAGGAGAGACTTTAATGGATTTAGCTATAACTAAAAACAAAAATTCCGAAGTAAAAGAATACTTACAATCTCTTAATATCAAAAATAACTATGACCATACTCAAAAACCCGAAAAACCATGCCCTACATGTGAAGGTCTAGGCTGGAAAAGACAAGAAGTATGGAAAACTTGCAACTGGTGCAGTGGAAAAGGTAGAATTGTAAGAGATAGAACTCATGTCGGTGCAAGCATAATCGTAGAAACACACACTGAGTATGATTGTAATAACTGTAAAGGAAAAGGTAAGGTATTCTTACATTATGAAGATGTACCTTGCAGAACTTGTAATGGTAAAAAATATATCAAACAATAGTGCATTCTACTCAATGAATTTAATCTATTTATAGTATTCTTTTACAACTTCTAAACATAAATTCCTATTTTTGAGACATGCTTTACATTGAGCGTGTTCTCATAACCTTGTTTTGTTTTCTGTATATAGTTGTATATGCACAGCAATCGGACAAGAATATCGTTATCCAAACTCTTAAAAATCATGCTTTCTTTAAAGACAATGAAGGGGATAAAATTTCTGATGTGTTTTATGCTCAATTAGACAGTACTCCTGAAAAAGAAGCTGTAGTACAGTTTTCTCATGATATAGGTGAGGGTTACAGAGATTATTTTATTACTGTTCTTAATTACAACTCGGTTACAAAACAGACAAAATTCATCTATGGAATGAATACGCATTTAGAATTTATCAATTCAGGTACTGTATGGATACAAGATGTAGATAATAATCAAAAAGATGAAATTATTGTTATCGGAGATACCGAAGGCATTACACCAAGAAATATCTTTATTTATCAGTGGCAAAAAGATACTCTTTTAGATATGATGTGGGGATTAGACCCAGGAGTAGACTATGCCCTTACAGACCTTAATCAAGATAATAAATATGAACTTATTGCTCTTTCCCAAGAAACCGATACCAAACAAGTAAATTTTAGCATTTTAGAACTTAATGAAGGCGTATTCAAACCTGCATTTATTTTATCTGACCACTACATAAAAACTTTTGAATATGTAATTAAAAACCATCTTAAACACACTACACCCAATTTTTTAGAACTCATTACATTGTGTCTTAAACAAAAAAAACTTATTCCTACGCTTTCTGAACAACTTCATAATGAGCTAGTACAAATTTATCAAGAGAGCAATAACCCCGAAACTAAAATTGCTTGTCTTAAAGCAATGGAATGGGAAAACAATACTTTTGCAGTTCCTTTTTTAACAAACATTATCAAAGATAACACTCATGTTATTCGTACAGAAACGCTCAAAGTATTGCAGACAATTTGCAAACATAATCAAGACTCTTTACTTATTTTGCAATTACAACAAGAGTTTAACCCCCAAAACTATAAAGCTGATGTAGATTTTGCTTGTCAGATAGTTGCCCATTTACAGGATACTGCAAGTATAAAGTTTATTCATAAGCAAGTTACGCAAGATAGCTTACCTCTTCAAAAACGCAGAGTATTATTATTAGCTATCACAAAACACTTGTATAACTATTTTGATACGACTTTATTACGCCTTGCACAAACTCACCCTGATAAAGCTGTTCAAAGATTAGCAGGAACAAATTTGCTCAAACCTGATAAAACTCCCAAGAATATTCAGATTTTAGACGTTGTACCTTTGTTACAACATGAAGACCCTGATGTCAGAGCTTCTATTCAAGGAGGATTAGGGTATTTCAAGAATATCGGAGTAGTTCCTTATCTTCTAGAAAGCCTAAATAAAGAACAATCCGCATGGAATATTCGCCAAATTTTATTTTCTTTATATCAACTCAAACATTATGACGCTTATGATAAATACATTACTTTAATCAAAGGACAAAACAATCTGGATATACGCAGGCAAGTACATGCGCTAATGAGTATACACCCTAATCCTGATGTGGTAAAATGGGGACTACAGGAAGTTGCCCATGCCGAAGAACTTACTTTATATGACAGCCTTATTGTAAAACAGCGTATTCCCGGTGCTGACGAGTACCTGCTTAAATATGCCAAAGATACCACAGATGCAGGATTGCGGCGCACTGCCATACAGCGTTTAAAGTATTACTCCTCTGATGCCATAAAAGATTTTGCTCGTCAGACCTATACCAAAGATACAGTTTTTGTAGTCAAAAAAGCATTTCTGGAAATGTTTGCTGAATGGAAAGATACCACAGTGGTTTCTGTGCTTTTACAGTGGTTCAGAAAAGATAAAAAAGTACGCAATGAAATTGCTTTTACCTTTGCTAAATTAGGTACAAATACTACTAAACAAATACTCTTGGACAGTTTGTCTGCTGAAGACAACACTTATATTTTCAAAGTTCTGCCCCTACTTAAAAATGATGTTCAGGTGCAGGATAGGGTGTTTCAGTATTTACAACAAAATATATACACCATTCAGCATGATAGTACAGGATTTAAAGCACTTAAATTAGAAACGAATGTCTGTAATGCGCTGAGTTTTTTGGTTCAGCAACGTGATGACAGGTTAGAAAATATTATTCAAATGATGCTGAATATTCCAAGTTTGCAGGCGGCTACTTTACAGGCATTAGGGCAGGGCGGAGATAAAAAGTATCTCAGTACCATGCAGAAATATGTAAATAATTCCCGCAGAATAGTACGCATAGCTGCATTAGAAGCTATTGAAATGTTGCAATAGTTTGTTTTTTTAAGGTTTTTAGCTACTTTTTTAATTTTTTAGAGTGTATCCTTTGCTGCGTTCAGGTCGGCGTGCCACAGCTTACGTAGAATGGTCATTGAGTACCGATAGCGTGGTCATTGAGTAGTGATAGCGTACCGAAATGCACCGAAATGCACCCTTCGCATGCCTCACGCAATATATTTAGTAGTACAGAAACTTACCTTCGCACTTTTATTTCTTTACTTAATTCTTCATAACTTCCATTTCACTTAATTTTTATGGAATTTTACCTCATATTTTGCTAATATTGTAAGACAAATGACCTCACGTAAAATAATCAATCAGTTATTTGTGTTGCTTTTTCTTATAAGTATAGGTATTGTTTTTTATGCGATACTCATAAAAAAATTAAGCACTTCTGCCGATTTTGGGAATACTTATATCGTTATTACCTCAAACAAAAGCAACGGATATACTATTGCAGGCTGGTGGATAATCAGTATAATTATGTTAATTATAGTTTCAGTAAGCTATAACAAATATGTAAAAAAAAAGAAACCTGTTCTTCTTACTGTATTATCGCTTGGGGCATTGATGTATGTGTACAGTTTGTATGAAATTACGGGTGAAATTATGAAAAAAACACAAGTATGCATTTATCCTGACAAAGTACAGAAACAAGTTCAGAAATTTTTTGAACACGATAATAAAGAGATAAACCTTATCAGTCAGAAATATCAGTTGGATTTTTTTATGAAACATGTATACGCATACAGACCAGCCACCAAAAGATACTATGAAAAAGATACTATCTACACCTTGATATTGCTTACAGAAAAAGACGAGTGTGTGCTTTTGGAAAATGTATGCCACCATGATTTGCCAAAATACCGTGATGCTGTTAGAAAAGTTACCAAAAATGCTACGGTACTGCCCCCCAACAAAGGATATACCATAAAACAAGAAAACGGAAAACTTACAGTTATTAAACACGCAGAAGGGGTAGGTATAGCCAGCATTTTAGTAATGATAGTAATTTTTTTAATTGTAGCAGGTTTAGGATTGAGTATGATAAATAAAAAAGAAAATCCATTAGCTGTAAAAATTTTTGCAGGTTTTATTATGCTTTGCGTTATTGCAATACTTCCGTTTTACATCTACGAGAGCAACAAAGCACAAAAAGAACTAATCATATCTGAAAAACATATTACGTTCATGCAAAAAGGTTCTGCTTTGAAATGGTTAAAGACTGAAATTCCACCTGTTCATTTATCTCAGGGAGAAACTATAAAAGATGTGCTTATAGACACAGAAATAAATACTTCCTCTTCATATACAAAGAGAATGTATTATGAGTATCCCCGACTTACCCTTCTTACCACAGGAAACCAAAGAATGGAACTGAATTTATTTACTACTGAAAGCCATGCTATTTACAGAGCAGACATACTACGAAAATATCTCATTTCGTTATATCAGTCTGTTAAGTCGTAATTTTCTTTATGATTTTCAAAAAAATAAAACACTGATGTTCAATATATTGTATTATTTTACCATTTCTTTACATAAAAAAACTTGATAAATATGAGAAAAACTACTTACCTTTGCCCCATAATTTTTTACTTGCTTTATCGCACAGTATAAAATTATCAAGAGATGGTGAAAGAACAGGCTTAATGACCCATCGGCAACCTGTCAAAAGATAAGGTGCCAATTCCTGCTCAAATAAAAATGAGGAAGATAATTATGAAAAAAAGAAATCAAATTTATTACAATGCAAAGCATGCCCAATCAAGTGAGTCAACCTTACCAACTAATGCTATCTACTTTACATGGATAATGCCCATGATGTGGCAAAGCAATATGGCATGTTGTTGCCGTTAGGCATATACAATTTACAAAATTCCCCGATATTTTAGTTTAAGAGGGCATTTTCAAACTGGCTTCAGCCTTGTTTATATATGTCCCTGCGTGTATTTTTAATACACTTTCCTTACTCCTGCGCATATTTTGCAGGTTAGAGTATTTGCATATACAAATTTCAAAGTATAAACTTAAAAAATTCAATACCTTAAATATCCAACATACATATATGAGTTCAAACATCAAAAACCTCAGATTTGAGACCTTGCAACTGCATGCAGGTCAGGAAGTAGAAGGAACAACCAAAGCAAGAGCAGTTCCTATTTATCAGACAACCAGCTACGTATTTGACGATAGCAAACATGCCGCAGACCTATTCGGACTGAAAACATTTGGAAACATTTATACCCGCTTAATGAATCCTACCACAGATGTATTTGAGAAGCGTATTGCCGCATTAGAAGGAGGAGTAGCCGCATTAGCTACCTCATCAGGACAAGCGGCACAGTTTCTTGCACTTACCAATATCGCAGAAGCAGGTGACAATATTGTGTCTACTTCGTTTCTGTACGGTGGTACATATAATCAGTTCAAGGTACAGTTCAAACGTCTGGGCATTGAAGTAAAATTTGCCGAAGGTGATGCTCCCCAAAGTTTTGAAAAACTGATTAACGAAAAAACCAAAGCTATTTACCTTGAAACTATAGGTAATCCAGGATTTAACATTCCTGATTTTGAAGCTATTGCTAAAATTGCACAGAAATATCAAATTCCGTTGGTAGTAGATAACACTTTTGGTGCGGCAGGGTATCTGTTCAGACCTTTTGATTATGGTGCTAACATTGTTGTAGCTTCGGCAACCAAATGGATAGGCGGACACGGCACAAGCATAGGGGGCGTTATTGTAGATGGTGGTAACTTTAATTGGGCAAATGGTAAATTCCCTCAATTTACAGAACCTTCAGAAGGCTATCATGGGCTTAAATTTTGGGACGTATTTGGTCAGAATAATCCTCTTGGATTACCTAATATTGCTTTTATTATCCGCGCAAGAGTAGAAGGCTTACGAGATTACGGACCTGCTATTTCTCCTTTCAATGCGTTCTTACTTTTACAAGGTTTAGAAACTTTATCTCTGCGGGTAGAAAGACATGTTCAAAATGCACTGAAATTAGCACAATGGTTGCAAAATCAGTCCGTAGTAGAATATGTAAATTACCCAGGATTGCCTTCTTCACCCTATCATGAATTAGCTAAAAAATATCTTAAAAATGGCTATGGAGCAGTACTTTCTTTCAAAGTAAAAGGTAATAAAGAAAATGCGGATACAATAGTAGATAACCTTCGTTTAGTAAGCCATTTAGCTAACGTTGGTGATGCCAAAACATTGATTATTCACCCTGCATCTACTACGCATGAACAACTCACTCCCGAAGAGCAAAAATCCGCAGGCGTAGAACCAGGACTACTTCGTGTAAGCGTAGGTATAGAACATATTGAGGACATCATTGCTGATTTTCAACAGGCTTTTGAAACCATTCAGTTACGCACTACAAACTAATGTTAGATGACACTTTCTTTTTTAATGGTACTTTTATCTTAGAAAACGGTGCTGTTCTGAATGATTTTCATCTCAAATATAAAATATACAACCCTCAGAACCTCCACAACGGACCCGTGTTATGGGTTATTCATGCCCTTACAGGAGATTGCAATGTGGGGGTCTGGTGGGAAAAAGCTTTTGAACATTTTCTGAAAGAATATTCTGTAATTTGTGTCAATAACCCAGGTTCTTGTTATGGTTCAATATCTCCACTTTCAGTTAATCCTATTACACAAAAACCATTTTACAGAGATTTTCCTCTCATTACTACAAGAGATGCCGCACAGATGTTTAACTTATTAAGAAAACACTTCAATATATCCACCATTTATCTCTTAATTGGAGGTTCTCTTGGCGCACAAATAGGGATAGAATGGTTGTGTATAGAACCAAAACTCTTTGAAAAAAGTATTCTTATAGCAGGTAATGCACAGCACTCAGCTTGGGGAATTGCTTTTAATGAAGCGCAAAGAATGGCTATTTATTCAGATAAAAGCTATTTTGAAGATACTCCCGAAGGGGGTAAAACAGGGTTAAAAGCCGCAAGAGCTATGGCTATGCTTTCTTACCGTTCTTATACACTCTATAACCAAAATCAGACAGATATTCCTACTAAAACAGACCATTTCAAAGCCTCTTCTTATCAAAATTATCAAGGAGAAAAATTGAGTAAGCGTTTTGATGCGTATAGTTATGTTGCGCTCACCAAAACTATGGACGCACATAATATATTCCGAAACAGACAAGGCAACCCGTTACAGAAAGTTTCTGCACAGGTTACTTATGTGGGTATCAGCAGTGACATACTGTTTCCGCTTTCAGAACAGGAGTTTTTACACAGCATCACCCCGCACAGTACTCTGGAAGTACTGCATTCTGACTACGGGCATGATGCGTTTCTTATACAACAGTCAGAAATGCAAAAAATTATTCAACATCATTTAAGTAAAAATCAGTTATGAGTAAAAAGAAAATTCTATTATACGGTTTTGGTACCGTAGGTAAAGGTTTTTACCAAATTTATCAAGACAAACAAAGTTCCGAATTTGAACTTATCGGTATTATTGTAAAAAATCTTGCAAAACATTCTCCCGTAGAAGTACCCATTTATCAATATGGCACAGAACAAGAAAAATCACTTTTTTCACAAGCTGATATTATTATTGAATGTACAAGCAACTATACAGAGGGCAAAGATATTGTGCTTTCTGCATTAGAAAACGGAAAAACAGTTATTTCTGCAAGTAAAAAAGTATTAGCAGAAAACCTCAATCTTATTCTTGATACAAAAGAAAAACATAATGCAAAATTGTTTTATGAAGCCGCTGCGGCCGCATCTATACCTATCTTTAAAGTTTTGAATTATCATTTCAGTCATGAAAATGTTAGGTATTTCAAGGGTATTCTCAACGGTACATCTAACTTTATTCTTACCAAAATGGAAACCGAAGGATTAAGCTATGGAAAAGCACTCATACAGGCACAGCAACTCGGATATGCCGAAGCAGACCCCTTTTCAGATGTCTCAGGTTGGGATACGGCTTACAAGTTAGTATTGCTCACTTTTTCTGCATCAGGGACTATTCTTAATTCTCATGATTTATTCATTGAAGGCATTGAAAACATCACTTTTCAGGATATTTATCTTGCTAAAAATAACGGCTTACGAATAAAATTGCTTGCTCATGCCGACTTAGAAAAAAATATTTTCTTTGTATGTCCTGCTTTTGTAAATAATGAACTAGCAAATATTGACGAAGCATGGAATGCTATACAAATTGAATACGAATACGCAAAATCACAGTTTTATACAGGCAGAGGTGCGGGTAGGGAAGCTACTGGTTCGGCTATATGGGGAGATTTAAATTTATCTCAATCTCTTGAAAAAATAAGCCAAAAACCTGTTTCTCTTATTGATACAGCAGAGTATCACGGTTATTGGTTTATTCGTTTGCATAGTCCTTTGGAAACTGACCTTTTATATTGGAATACAGCCGAGGTTTTAACCCATAACAAAATACAAAACTATTATGTAGTATATGCTCCACTATCAAGATTAAAAGAGCTTAAAAACAAGGTTAAAAATGCCCAGATTATACAGATTAGCGATGAAAATACCCTTAAAGTATTTACAAAACAAACGGTATCATACAGTTTTCAGTTTTAATGTGTGGCTCAGTGTCTTGACAAGAAAACAGTTTTTTTCAGTACAGGAAAAAATCATTTTGCTACTCAATTGTGTAAGCAGAACAAATGATTTTTCTTTTCAGGGTTTTGTCCTGCTTAAAGAAGTATTTATCCTTTATTTTGCTGTTCCTGATACTTTTTGGCGACGTCTTGTAATTTTTTTTCAATAAAATCAGAATCCATGCCTGTAATCTGCAACTCATTTGTAAGGATATTTACCATTTGCATATCCTGTTCGGATACTGTACCGTCTTTTTCTACACGTTTGGCTATCATGTCCACAATCTGACCTTTGACTTGTACCATTTGGGAAGCATCTAAGGTTAGTACTTTCCATATTGCGCTTATGTCTGCCAGTTCTTCGGGTGTAATTGTACCGTCATAAGCAGATTTTTCAATCAACTCTAATAGTTTTTCTCTGTTGGCAGATTAATTGACACGATTTTTGAAAGCCGTATGTTTTTCATTTGCTTTTTCTTTCAGTTTCTGACCTTTTTCTTTGAGATTTTCCCAAACGTCATTTGCCCCCTCTTTAACTTTCTTGAAAAAAATTGGATAAACTCATATTGTTAATAATTTTATTCGGACAAGATTACGTATTTTTATCATAAAATCCTATTTTTATATCAAAATTCTATGGCACTCATTTCAGAAGAACTTCTGTCTTATCTGTGGCAACATAAAAAATTTGATACAGCTCATTTATATACAGAAGAGGGGCAACCCGTAGAAATTATAGATGCTGGTCAGCGAAATTTTGCTGACGGTCCGGATTTTATGCAGGTACGCCTACGCATTGACGGCAGACTGTGGGCGGGCAGTGCAGAAATTGATGTTTTGCAACAAAATTGGCAGTTACATGGGCATCATCTTAACCCTGATTACAACAATGTTATTTTGCACGTCATTTATCAGGACGATAAAAATATATCTCCCATGTACCGCAAGGATGGTACTCCTGTACCTGTACTTAATCTCAGAAAATATGTTTCTGAAAAACTGACCAATACCTATAAACAAATGCAGGAGAAATGCGCTTTTATACCTTGTGAAAGACTTTTTTTGCCTGAACATACACCCATAGGTTTTACTTCTACTTTACTTATTGAACGCTTGATAGATAAAAGCACACATTTTTATACTTTGTATCAGCAATGTTTAGATTGGCAGGAGATATTTTGGATAGCTTTTGTACAAGGATTAGGCTATGCTCACAATTCACAGGCTTTTATGGAAATTGCACAGAATATTCCCTACAAGATTATACAAAAATATCAACAAGATGTTGAAAGCATAGAAGCACTTTTATTCGGGACAGCAGGCTTGTTATATGAAGAATATCCTGAAAATGAGTACTATACAATGTTAAAAAACAAATGGCTTTTTTTACAGCAAAAGCATGAACTTAAAAGCATAATACTGCATAAAATTCAGTGGAAAGGAGTACGCCCTGCAAATTTTCCCACCCTCCGTCTGATGTTGCTTGCAAAAATTATACAGCATGCTTCAGACCTCATTACAGATGGTTTTAGTATAAAAAGCACCAAAGAATGGTATACGTTGCTTGAACAGTTGCCTACCAATCATCATTTCTGGGACACGCATTACACTTTTACAGAAATTTCGCCGTCAAAAGTTAAGAAAATGGGTAAAAATGCCACAGATACCCTGCTGATTAACGCTATACTCCCTGTACAGTTTTTGTATTATCATCAACATAACCCTGAAAAAACCGAAGATGTTTTGCAGGTTTATGAAGAAATACCCCCTGAAAGCAACAATATAGTTCAAGAATGGAAAAAACTTGGGGTTTCGTTCAGGAGTGCGTATGACTCGCAGGCATGGATACAGGTATATAAAAAATACTGTGTTTCCCAGAAATGCCTTTCTTGTAAAATAGGAAACTGTATTTTAAGCAGTAAATAACTGAATATTTTGCCAAATTGAATTCTTTATGTAGATTTGACGCATGAATTTTCCAAATGAATTAAAATATACATCAGAACACGAATGGATTCGTGTGGAAGGCAATATCGGTATTGTTGGTATTACAGATTTTGCACAAAACGAACTCGGAGACATTGTATATGTAGATATTCCTGTTCTTGGCAAAACCATTGCTCAGAATGATGTTTTTGGTTCTATTGAAACAGTAAAAGTAGTTTCTGATTTATTCAGTCCTGTAAGCGGTAAAGTTATTGAAATTAACAGTACTATCAATGATGCCCCTGAAAAAATAAATAAAGACCCTTATGGTGAAGGCTGGTTGATTAAAATAGAGATTTCAAACCCAGAAGAAATTGCTAATTTGCTTACTTCTGATGCTTATCAAAAACTTATAAAATAAAAGTTCTCACTTCTCCACATAATTATTTGTATATTTGTTGCATGTACAAGCATGCAAAAATATGTATTTTATTTTACTTTGCTATTCTTTTAAGCCTAACCTCTTGCTCTATTATACGACCAGGGCAAGTAGGCGTAAAACAAAGACTGGGTAAAATAAAAGGAGATGTCAGAAAAACGGGTATATACTTTCTTAACCCATTGGTCAGTAAAATGATTAAAGTACCTGTCCGAACTATAAACATGCCTGTTCGTTTGGAGCGACTTCCTTCCAAAGAAGGTTTGTCCATTGATTGCGAACTTGCTGTAATGTTCAAAATCATTCCTGAATCTGCTATCAAAGTAGTAGAAACTATTGGGGTAAAACATGGTGAAAAAGTAATTTTAAGCGTGTTACGTTCCGCAGCCGCTGATGTAACTGCACAGTTTTTTGCCAAAGATTTGCATACATCAGAAAGAAAAAATATAGAAGCCGCTATTTCCAAAAAAATGACAGAAATACTTGGTGACCGAGGTTTTGTGGTAGAAGCCGTGTTGCTGAAAAGCATTCAACTGCCGGATAATCTTTCCCGTGCCATAGAAGAGAAGTTACAAGCAGAACAGCAAGCAGAAACTATGAAATTTGTTCTTGAAAAAGAAAAACAGGAAGCGGAACGCCTGCGCATACAGTCAGAAGGTATCCGAAATGCACAAAAAATTCTTTCAGAGGGACTTACAGAACTGATTATCAAATACAAAAGTTTGGAAGTCTTTGAAAAACTTTCTCAGTCCCCCAATGCTAAAATTATCATAACAGACGGTAAAACCCCTGTTCTTATCAATGACGGAAAGTGACGGGACTCGGAATTTAGGAATTAGGTCATTGAGTAGAACGCGGTTCGTACCAAAATGACCTTGTTTTGATTTAGAATTAGGAATTAATTTCTGTTTTTGCTGTATTTTTGTTTCATGAAATTTTTTACTTTATCTGTATTCATGATTTATGCCTTT
>CALIZB010000060.1 GCA_938028625.1 uncultured Bacteroidia bacterium
GGTGGCTTTGGGATAGATACTATTTTTTGCGCGAAAAATTTTCAAAAGGTTATTTATCTTGAACACAATTCTGAATTAGCAGAAATATTTGCACATAATTTGAATATTCTCCAAGTAAATCATGTACAAATTCATTATTGTGATGCAATATCTTTTCTCGAACAAAATAATGATGTATATTCGTGGTTATACATAGACCCTGCGCGCAGAGATACATCAGGAAATAAAGTTTTTTTACTTTCTGATTGTGAACCTAATATATTCACACATTGGAATTTAATTAGTCAAAAAGCAAAAAATATACTTATCAAAACTTCACCTATTTTAGACATAAAACATGTTTGGAATAAACTGCCTGTAACCACTACACATGTAGTTGCTGTAAAAAATGAAGTTAAAGAAGTATTATACCTTATTGAACAGGATAAAAACAAATCAGATGTTATCGTGTGTGCAGACGTGAACGAAAAAGAATGTAAAACTTTTACCGCAAATCTTAATGAAGAGCAGAATATTGAAATAGCTTATACATCTGTACAAAAATATCTCTATGAACCCAGCAAAGCTATCTTTAAGGCAGGATTGTTTAAGACAATCGCACAACAGTATGGTTTGTACAAGATAGCCCCCAACAGTCATTTGTACACATCAGACGCATATATCCCTAATTTTATGGGCAGAGTTTTTGAAGTAAAAGAAGTTCTTCCTTACCGTAAAAAAATCTTTGAGCAATTTAATACCATACCCTACAATATCATTTCCCGGAATTTTCCTGATACACCACAACAAATTGCTAAAAAACTATCAATACGTACAGGCGGAGAAATAGAGTATCTCATTGCCACCAAAGACAATCAAGATAAAGCTATACTTATCCTTGCGCAAAGATTACATTAGGTACGCACGCGCGGGTCTGCTTTTTGATACAGCAAATCTGTCAGAAAATTGATAAGTACAAAAAATACCCCCAAAAGCAATACTACACCCATAAGTACAGGAAAATCTTGTTGTTCTAATGCTTGTACTGTAAGATAACCTAAACCTTTCCAACTGAATATGTATTCCACAAAAAAAGCTCCTGCTATCAACGAAGCTAACCAGTTGGAAACTGCTGAAATCACAGGGTTTAATGCATTTCTTAACGCATGTTTAAAGACAATCTGAACTGTATTTAATCCTTTTGCTTTTGCAGTACGGATATAATCTTCCTGTAAAACTTCTGTCATGCTGCTACGCATAAGCGCGGTAATAATAGCCGCAGGTCGTATCCCCAAAGTAAAAGCAGGTAAAACAAGGTATCGCCAGTCATAATAAAAATGCAGAGTAAGAGGATTAAATTGTTCTACATACCCCGCAGGAGGTAAACCTGTATAGCTTTGTAGATAATACCCAAAAAACCATGAAATTAGCAGTGCGGCAAAGAAAGATGGTAGAGAAATACCCATTGTTGTACATAGCTGAATAGCATAATCTAATGCAGTTTTTTTGTACAGAGTTGCTGTTATGCCTGCAAAAATACCCACCGCAGTAGCAAAAAATAAAGCAAATACAGAAAGCAAAAGCGTACCATACAGATGAGAAATTACTAATTCCCATACCTTCTCATTGGTCTGATAAGAACGCCCTAAATAAGGCTTTTTGAAAACACAAATAGTATTTGTTATTTGAAATACTTTTACATAATCATATTTCTGATATCGTTCATTCTGAACATTATGCACAGACACAGGAGATATATCCGTCAGATAGAGTAAAAATCTTTTCCATACAGGTTCATCAAGGTTAAGTTGTTTACGGATACTTTCCAAAGTCTGCACGTCTGCTCGCTGACCTGCAAGCAGCTGTGCAGGATCCTTGGCAAAAATATGAAACAGAAAAAACACGAATATCACAATACCCATGATGACTGTACTCATATACAACAGCTTTTTGAACAGTTTTTTTAACATTACAGGCAAAAGTATGTATTTTTGTGTTGTTCGTATGAAATTCATTTGTTTTACTGTGTGGATATGTGTATCCTTTGTGGTTTTGGGTCAGGTTCTACCGCTAGATATACTCCACAAGCACCCTGTAGATACTTCTTTAACAGCGGCACTTGCCAAGCCTGATAAAGTCTATAAACTCAATATTAGCAAGCAAGATTTGAGGAATATTCCGCCAGATATTACCAAGCTAAAAAAATTGCATGTATTAGACATAAGCTACAATATGTTGGAAACTTTACCTGACGAACTTGGTGATTTACCACTACTGCAAATGTTTAATGCACAGAACAATAACTTAATTGCTCTTCCTGCACAGATAAGCAAGTTACAGCATTTAGAAATATTGAATTTACAGACAAATAAACTGACCGAAGTTCCTAAGGAAATCGGACAACTACACAAACTTAAATCTCTTACTCTACAAAACAATCAGTTGCTGTCTATTCCTCCTGAAATAGAACATTGCAAGCAATTAGAAGTGCTCAATATTCAAAATAATCTTATCAAACAACTGCCACCTGAAATCGGAAAACTGACACATCTACAGGCTTTGTATGCACAGAATAATCAAATAAAACAACTGCCTGCGGAGATAGTAAATTTACATAATTTACAGTGGCTCTACATAGGTAAAAACAATAATATTGCCACACCCAGCAATTTTTTTCAACTTTTGGCACAACTTCCCAAACTGCAATGGTTAGAATTAGAAAACTGTAACATGAAAGTACTCTCTCCTGATGTAGGTAAGCTCAGACATCTGCGGATGCTGGAAATTGCCAATAATCCAATAAAAACCCTTACAGACAGTATAGGAAATATTACTACCTTAAAGGTACTTAACGCAAGTAACTGTCAGCTGACCAAAATACCTGCTTCTATTGGTAAATTAGTCCATTTAGAACGTTTAATTCTGAACAATAACGCACTTACAACTTTACCTGCGGATATTGCTAAACTTCAAAAAAACTTAAAATATTTAAGTCTTAAAAACAATCCTATTCCCGAGTTGGAAAAAGCCAAAATTAAAAAATGGTTGCCTAATACACTTATTGAGTTCTGAACAGCTGTTTAATTTTTCTCCATTTTTAACTTAGCATTGTGTTCAGGGGCATTCTCAAACGTAGAAAAAAGTGTCTGTACAACAAATATGTTTTCAGTGCCTTTAACTTTGAATTCAAAAATGTATTTTCTTTTCTGCATTTCATCAACAAAAGCAAACTGGGTGATGTCTTCATTGTACAAAGAAAGAATTTTCATATTCTTAAACTCAAAAATGTGTTGTTTTTTTTCTTGTATAGGTTCTATTTTTGGTAAACTCTGCGCAGAATCAGCATAAACAACAGTACATGAAAAATCAGGGTGGGATAAAGTCAATTTCTGTGTTTCGGAATGGGTTATTTTTGTATTTTGAGGTAATTTAAGATAAAAATCATGCTTTCTAAATAGGTCTTCACTTAATTTTTGGTCAAAACCGTTTTTATACAATAGAGTATAAGTTTGTTTTTGCTCAAATAATCTAAATTCATCAGCGAGATTGTTTCCTTTTTGTAAAAAACGCTCTGCTAATAAAGAATCTGAACCACTGTACGCATAAATAATTTTTTGAGGCACAGCAAAGGTATCATTTTCTACTTTAACAAAACCAAGATTATTTTTTGCATTTTCTCTTGCCGCTTCGGTTAAATGAGATAAAATAATTGTACTTATCTCCGAACCATCATTGACGTTTCCGACTATAAGTAAATTTCTTTGTATTTTGTGTGTATCCCAATTTTGAAAAGGTATTATTTTATGCTGATAAGGCTTTTCCATAGTAAAAATCTGCTCTATAATGTTTTTTATGGGGTGTTCCAATAAACGTTTATCCATAACAATATAAATCTCGCCTGCTTTACCTTGTGAAATGGGCTTTTTTTTGCTTTTTGTACAAGAAATAGTAATCAAGGTAAATGCTGTTAAAAACAAGATTAAGATATATTTGTGCAACATCATTTACTTAACCAATAAGAAATTGAGAAGGTTTATGATTTTGAATAAACTTGATAGACTGTATTAAATCTTGATGTAAAAAGCGGTCTTTTTCTACTTTTGGCACATATTCTCTATACGCTGATAGTAATTTTTGCAAAGCAGGACTGGTGTTTCCGTGTTTTCTAAAAAAAGCGGCTTGTGATGCATTAAACAATTCAATAGCTAATACTTTTTCTACATTTTGCAAAATTCGGAACAGTTTTACGGCGCCATTAGCACCCATGCTTACGTGGTCTTCTTGTCCGTTGGAGCTGGGAATAGAGTCTACGCTATTAGGCATACACATCATTTTTATTTCGGATACAATGCCTGCGGCGACATACTGTGGTATCATTAAGCCCGAATTTAGCCCTGGTGAATCTGTTAAAAACATAGGCAAACCCCGCTGTCCTGAAAGTAAAAGATAGATTCTGCGTTCTGAAATATTTGCCAATTCTGCCATTGCCATTGAAAGATAATCCAAGGGTAAGGCTAATACCTGTGCATGAAAGTTTCCTCCTGAAAGTACGGTATTATCTTGATAAAAGACATTGGGATTATCGCTTACTGAATTGATTTCTATGGTAAAAATTTCTTCTGTATGTTTAATTGCTGTATAAGTAGCACCATGCACTTGGGGAATACATCTGAACGAATAAGGGTCTTGTACATGTTTTTTAGATTGTTGTATCCATGTTGAACCTTGCAACCATGTACGAATAGCTTGTGCGGCTTGCTTTTGTCCTTCATGAGGACGGATATTTTGTATGCGTTCATCAAAAGGTTCTATACGCCCATCAAAAGCGTCTAATGAGAGTGCAGAAATAGCATTTGCCCAGTCCCATAACTGTTTCGCTTTTTCAATGCAGAAAGCACCATAAGCTGTAATAAACTGTGTACCGTTGATGAGAGCAAGCCCTTCTTTGGGTCCTAAATGAATAGGTTGTAATTGAGATATGTTTTGTGCAGGAGTTATACTTCCATTATACCACACTTCACCTTCTTTAATAAGCGGCAGAGCGAGATGTGCCAAAGGGGCTAAATCTCCACTTGCACCAAGAGAACCTTGTGTATACACAACAGGAATAAAATTGTTGTTCCAAAGGAATACAAGTTGTTTTATAGTTTCAGGATTAACGCCTGAGTATCCTTGCAAAAGTGCTTTTATTTTGAATAAAAGCATTAAACGTACAATGGTTATAGGTACAGTTTCACCTATTCCGCAAGCGTGTGAACGGAGTAGATTTACTTGTAGTTGTGTGATTTCCTGTGTAGAAATAGCCGTATTTGCCAAAGCTCCAAAACCTGTATTGATGCCATACATGAGGGTATCAGGGTTCTGTGTAATTTTTTGAATATACTCATAACAGGTGGTTGTTTTTTCAAAAGTAGTGTTTTCTATATGTAGTGGTATTAAATTATGTGTTATATCCACAGATTGAGATATGGACAAAGGTTTTTCTGTAATAACAAACATAACTGCAAAAATAGGATTTATGAACAGATTGCCAAAGTTAAGCAGAAATGTAGTTTGAATTTGAGATTTAGTTATCTATTAGGATTTGCGTGAGGCATGCGAAGGGTGTGCGTAGCACAGTGCAAAGCACCGAAGCGTTAGCGTAGCCCGTAGCACGCCGACCTGAACCCTGAGCTTGCGAAGGGTGAAGGGCACGCCCAGATAAATTAAACTTAAAAACGTGTAATAAAGTATTAGTATATCAAGGTCAAACTAATTCTTCTTTTCGTATTACAGAAACAGTAACGCTCTCTGCATCTTTTTGATAATCTACTTTAAGCAAATCACCTTCTTTAAGATTAGATTTGAGTATTTCTTCGGCAATAGGGTCTTCAAGGTATTTTTGAATAGCACGATTAAGCGGTCTTGCGCCGTACTGTGGGTCATAGCCTTTCTCTGCTAAAAATTCTTTTACGCTGTATGTAACTTGAATTTTGTAGTTGAGGGCTTCCATACGGGCAAACATTTTTGCCAAAGCTAAGTCTATAATCTGTATAATGTGTTCTTTTTGTAATGGATTAAATACAATAGCATCATCTACACGGTTAAGAAATTCAGGGGCAAATACTTTACGCAAAGCATTTTGAATAGTGCGTTTTACATTGTCTTGCTGAGCTTCTTTTTCTTTGTCTTCTGCGGTAAAACCTATGCTTTTACCAAAGTTTTTGAGTTCTCTTGCGCCTACGTTTGAGGTCATGATGATAACGGTATTTTTGAAATCCACTTTTCTGCCCATACTGTCTGTAAGAATACCATCATCTAATACCTGCAAAAGGATATTGAATACATCAGGGTGAGCTTTTTCAATTTCGTCTAAAAGTACTACGGAGAAGGGTTTTCTGCGTACTTTTTCGGTAAGTTGTCCACCCTCTTCATAACCTACGTAGCCTGGGGGCGCACCTACCAAACGAGATACTGCAAATTTTTCCATGTACTCACTCATGTCTATACGAATAAGAGCGTCTTCGGTATCAAAAAGATAACGGGCAAGTTCTTTGGCAAGTTCGGTTTTTCCTACTCCCGTAGGACCTAAAAATAAAAATGAACCAATAGGTTTTTTAGGGTCTTTTAATCCTGCGCGAGTGCGTTGAATTGCTTTTGAGAGTTTAATTACTGCTTCATCTTGACCAATAATTTTACCTTTGAGTTCATTAGCCATGTTAAGTAGTTTTTGACTTTCTGCTGTAGCTACTTTAGTAACAGGAATGCCTGTCATCATAGCGACGACTTCGGCTACGTTTTCTTCGGTTACAGTGTGTCTTAAATTTTTAGTGTCTTCTTCCCATTTGAGTTTGGCTTTTTCTAATGCTTCTAACAATTTTTTTTCCTCATCTCTGAGTTTTGCGGCTTCTTCAAATCTTTGGCTTTTAACTACTTGTGTTTTCTTTTCTTTGATTTCTTCAATTTGTTTTTCTATTTCCTCAATTTCTTTGGGTACATGTATATTAGAGAGATGCACACGGCTACCTGATTCGTCTAATACATCAATGGCTTTGTCAGGTAAAAAACGGTCTGTAATGTATCTTTCGCTGAGTTTTACACAGGCTTCAATAGCTTCGGGAGTATATATGACGTTGTGGTGGTCTTCGTATTTTTGTTTGATATTGTTCAGTATTTGGAGCGTTTCATCAATAGTGGTGGGTTCAACCATAATTTTCTGAAATCTACGGTCTAGTGCGCCGTCTTTTTCTATGTATTGACGGTATTCATCAAGGGTGGTAGCACCTATACATTGTATTTCACCTCTGGCAAGTGCGGGTTTGAACATATTAGAAGCATCTAACGAACCACTCGCACCTCCTGCACCTACAATAGTATGTAATTCATCTATGAATAAAATGACGTTAGGAGCTTTTTCTAATTCTGTCATGATGGCTTTCATGCGTTCTTCAAACTGCCCGCGGTATTTTGTACCTGCCACTAATGAAGCTAAATCCAAAGTTACTACGCGTTTATTAAACAAAATACGGCTAACTTTTTTTTGTACAATACGCAATGCTAAACCTTCGGCAATAGCTGTTTTTCCTACACCAGGTTCTCCAATTAAAACAGGATTATTTTTCTTCCTACGGCTGAGTACCTGTGCTACACGTTCAATTTCTTTTTCTCTACCGATAATAGGGTCTAATTTGCCTTCTTCGGCGGCTTTTGTTAAATCTCTACCAAAATTATCCAGAACAGGGGTTTTGCTGTTTTTGTCAGTTTTCTTTTCAGGATTATAGCGGGTTTCTTCCATAGGGTCATTGGTTTCTGTTTTGTTCTGAAAATCGTAATTTTTATAGGGAATATTTTCCTGTTTGTAGATATAAGTCAGTTCTTCATATACCTTATCATACGTAACTTCAAAATTATGCAGAATATTTATGGCAATATGCTCACTTTCTTTAAGCAAAGCCAAGAGAATATGTTCAGTATATACCATTTTCATGTTGAGTGCAGTAGCTTCCATATAAGAAGTTTTAATAACTTTTTCAGATTGCTTGGTTAAGGGTATGTTAGTAATATTGGAAAAATATACATTACGGTTAGTAGCGTACTGTTCAATACTTCTGCGTAAAGCTCTTAAATCTACTCCAAGATTTTGCAGAATACGTGCGGCGATACTATTCGTTTCGCGAATAATACCCAATAAAATATGCTCAGTGCCAATATGGTCATAGCCTAGACGAAGGGCTTCTTCACGGCTGTAACCAAATACTTCACGAGCTTGTTCGGAAAAATTTGTAAATTCAGACATAGTATTACAAAGTTAAAGAATTATCAAAAATAGTAAGAGAATTATTAAAGTCAATACGTTATTGCATATTTTTTAGTTTCATAAGTTCTTGTTTCATGTTTTCTTTGGCTTGTTTTTCCAAACTTTGAAACGGTGCAGAAGAGTATATTTTGCGTAATAAAAAGGTTTCTAAAACTTTTGTTCTGCCTTCTTTATACAGTATATCAGGTACATGAATGTACTCCTTACGGATACTTTCAGCGTACTTTTGGTATATTTCAGGTTCAGCGCTTAATACACTTAAATCAAAGTCAAAAAAGTATAAAATATCTTTATCATTTTTTGTAAGTATTTCTTCGGGAATGCTTTCTAATGTATGTTTTGTACTGCCTAAAATCATAGCTTGTACAAGATTAACAAGGTTTTTATCTGTAATTTCTGCTTCTTGTACAAAATTTAGCCATAATTCATTACTTTTTATTTCGTTTTCTTTACTCTTCGGGTCATAGATAACATCATGAAACCATATTGCGTATTGTACAGCATAAATATTTTCTAATTTGGTTTTATACTGTTCTGAATACTTTAATAAAGCCTGAACATGTTCAAGGTTATGGTAAAAACGATGTTTTTGAGAATATTGAGTAAGAATAAAAGAAAACCATTTTTTTGTAATTTCGGGGTTAAGGTCAGCGGTTAAATTTTTCCATTTTGTTTCAAGGAATGTAATATCAGCGTTGAGCGGCATATTTGTTTTGCAGATAATCGTCATAGAAATCACCATAATATCCTATACGTTCAATAGCGGCGATAGCTTCACTAATATCTAAACCTTCGGCTTCACGGATAACTTTCATATAAATTCCGTCATCATACTTAGTAAAACTTACTCCGTATAAGACATAGTTTATTTCTAAAAGTTCTTCAAAAAATTTTTCACGGTTTGTTGTGGGAACTTTGGTAATAGGCGCCATGACCTGAAAATATGCTCTTTTATCTTTTTCAGAGTAAATAACATCTATCCAGATAGGTGCAGAACCTTTTTTTAAGTTCCATTGTCCTTGTTCCTGACCTCTGCATAATTTTGGGTCTATGCCGAGTGTGGCAATAGCTTCTTCTACCACGTCATAATACTTCATGAGATTTTCCATACAAGCAAAAGTAGTATACTTTATGCAATATGCCAAATAAAAAATAAAAACCCTCTTTTCATAAGAAAAGAGAGTATATACTTGCTCGTATTAACTTTGTTATCTACACTTCAATTTCTCCCAAATCCCTTTTTGTACCGTCAAAGACGAACTCTTTATGTTTGTTACCTCTGTCTACTATGAGTTTGAATTTGGTGTTTTTCATAAAAGAGAAGGAAAGTTTGTCATTATTATGTAGTAAGTATTGTAAATGGACGCGTTTTTGTTCATTGACAACATGCACCTTACATACTTTAAAAGGTTTTTTGGTTATACCATTAATAATTTTGCATGTATAGTTTTCTTGTGGAGTACTTGGATACCTATCACAGTTAAACCATGGGCCACTTTCATTTAATTTTAATTCATAGAAACTCGGTTTTTTAAACATTTTACTTTCGTATTCATCAAGTTGTTGAGTATATTTTTCCCATGCTTCATATAAAGCGGCATTTTTCTTTTTGTAAAAATTGCGTTTGTCGTCTAGAAATTTTTTGTATCCTTTAAGTGCGGTGAGTTTTCTACGGAGTTTATTTACGTAGCTGGCTTCATAACTAACTTTTCTTCCCGCATTGCCCACAAACACGTATTTATCACCTTCTAACTTATAGTCTTTGTCTATTTCTTTGATAAATGCTTCTGCACGTACATATTCTGCATGTAAAGCGGCTTCATTTTTTTCTAATCCTTCTAATGGGTCAAGCATTTCTTTTGGGGGAACAGGTTCGTCAAAGTCATCAGGATCTTTTTCAGGTCCATTTGCGAGTACCCAGTTTACACCATTTGGATTAAGGCTGTCTTTGATTACTTCACCATAGAAAAGTTGCATATTTGGTTGTTTATCTACTGTTGGGATAGCTAAACCTAATCCTGTTTTGGGATTGATTTTAAGCGGTTTGCCGTCTTTGCTTGCTTGAATGTAGAATGTGCCTCCTGTTTCTAGCATTTTATCACCTGCCATAGTAGAAATACCTGCGTTAATAAAGTCCTGCATGGTAATTACTTCACTCACTTCAAGGTCAACCTCTCCTGTAACAGGTTTTCCATTTTCATCAATAAAGTTCCCGGGTTGTACATAAATAACAGTTCCTTTTTTTGCGATAAGAAAGCTCACACTGTCTGTGGAGAACCTGAATTTTTGTTTAGGGACGTCTGCCAAGCGATTTTTGAAGAGGGCTTGCATAGCAAGTTTTTCCTCATGTACATTTTCATCTTGATTTTCTGCGGTTTTTTGGTCTTTTTTTGCTTTTTTACCACAACCTACGGCTATTAGCAACACACATGCCAACAGCATCATTCTTCTTTTTATGATTTCTGACGTTTTCATATATGATGATTTGATTTGGTGCAAAATTAAGTTATCGTTTTTGCTTTTATATCCGTATTTGTACGGATATTCATTTTGTATATTTATGCAAAAATGATTTTAATTATTCAAACGAAAATTGCCATAGAAAGGTTACAAGTGTGTTGAAAAAAAAATAATGAATAATTATACATTATAGCGTTACAGAAAAAATTCTTGCTAATGTAGTTCATGTTATTTTTAGTTTTTGGGCGTGCCTTCACCCTTCGGCGAGCTCAGGGTTCAGGTCGGTGTGCTACGCACTACGCTCACGCTTCGGTACTACGCTACACTTCGTACAGTGCTAACGCACTTGCTTCGCATACCTCACGCAAATGCCATAGGTATAAGTTAATATACCCAGTAATACAATTAAGGTGCTGTTAAATGAACGGTTTTGTATAACCTTATTTTACCTACAAATATTGCTGAATTTCTTTAACAATATCCTGATACTCTTGTGGAGTAAATTTTAATCTTGGATTAGTAAAATTAACATCATGAATGCTATTAGCAGGAATCAGGTGAATATGCGTATGAGGCACTTCTAATCCTATCACAGCAGTACATATTCTTTGACATGGAATAGCTTTTTTTAAGGCAATTGCAATTTTTTTGGCAAATAAATGCAGTTCTGTGTATATTTCATCAGGCAAATCAAACATGTAATCTACTTCTAATTTGGGAACTACTAATGTATGACCTTTGTGAATAGGCTGAATATCTAAAAAACTGATACAATGTTCATTTTCTGCTATCTTGTAGCACGGAATTTCTCCTTTAATGATTTTTGTGAATATAGACGCCATATACGCAAAAGTAAAAAGTATTTTGCAGTTCTGCTAAAAGTTGAATAAAAGGAATTTATCAAATTTAATAAAAGTATTTATGGAGTTTTTTTATTTTTTACTTGACTTTGTGTGTTTATGCTTGTAGTTTTGTTATCATATATTATTAACGTTTAGCGTATGAAAAATAAAATTTACACGTCTTTTTTAGCGGCTATCATTGTATTAACTGCTGTAAGTATTCGTTATTATACAGCATCGCATCCTTATCTTTATTTTTCTCAAAATGAAAAAAGTATAAAAAAAGAAGAGAAAGAAAAGAAAAAAGACCGTCCAGACTTGGCGTGGTTGCAATATCAAGAACTAACCAAAGACCCCACACTCGGATATACTCCCAATGAACGTTTGTATCAGGCATACTTGTATGCAGAACAACTCCGTAAGCAAAATGTAGGGCTAAAAACTAATGCCGCTATTGCAGGCGTACAATGGTATGAAAGAGGTCCTAACAATGTAGGCGGCAGAACAAGAGCTATACTTTTAGACCCAAACGATGCTACTAAAAAAACTGTATTTAGTGCAGGCGTGAATGGGGGACTTTGGAAAACCACAGATATTACAGTGGGTAGTCCTACTTGGGTACCAGTCAATGACTTCTTTAATAATTTAGCGATTATGTCTATTGTAGCTAATCCTAATAATCCATTAGAAATGTATTTTTGTACAGGTGAAGGCTATGGAAACATTGACGCCGCACGCGGACAAGGGGTTTGGAAATCTACAGATGGAGGAATTACATGGAATCAACTGCCCAGTACTACGGGATTTACCAGATGTCAAAGAATGATTGTTACTCAAGCTAATACGGTATTGGTAGCTACTAACGCAGGACTTCGCCGCTCTACTGACGGAGGCTTAACATGGACTACTCCGTTAGCTGGTTTTATTTATGATGTAGAACAGGCCGCTAATGGAGATATTTATGCTACTCCTGCCGGGGGCATAAGAAAATCTATTACTGATGGTGCTACATGGACAACTCTAACCTTACCTATTGCCGCAGATAGAGTAGAAGTAGCCTGCGCCCCTAGTGATGCCAACTATGTATATGCACTTGTAGAAAATCTAAATGTAGTTAATGGTATTATTCTTAGCACTAATGCGGGAGCTACTTGGACAGTGCGTACAGAACCCGTTGACGCAGACGGAGGTATTCCTGCTACAGACTTTTCACGCGGACAAGCCTGGTACGACTTATGTATCGCCGTTTCTCCTACTAATAGAGACCATGTATTTGTAGGTGGCATTGATTTATTTAAAAGTACAAATGGTTGTAATACATGGCAACAGATTAGCCATTGGTATGGTGGTTTTGGCTTTCAAGAAGTGCATGCAGACCAACACTGGATTTACTTTGAACCAGGTAACCCAGATGTAATCTATTTTGGTAATGACGGCGGAATTTATAGAACTACCAACGGTACTGCGGCTATTCCGACTATTACACAAAAAAATTCAGGATATAACGTAACTCAATTTTATGCTTGTGCATCAGGACCTATTGCAGGAAGCAATTATTTTCTCGCAGGCGCGCAAGATAACGGCTCACAACAGTTTAGCTTTCCAGGCATGAACTCTACGATTGAGGTTACGGGAGGAGATGGTGCATATTGTCATATTGACCAAGACCAACCGCAATTCCAATGGACATCTTACGTGCAAAATAATTATTTTAGGTCTAACAATTGCGGGCAGTCTTTTACTTCTGTTACTTTATCCAGTAATACAGGTGCTTCTTTTATCAATCCTACGGATTATGATAATGTAGCTAATATTATGTATTGTTCTAATGCCCCAGGAAATTATGTGCGTTGGGATAATCCACAAACCGGAAGCACCCATTCTGTAATTAACATAGCCGCTTTTGGGGGAGGTGATGTAACTCATATTAACGCTACTACAAATACAGCTAATCGTGTATTTTTTGGATTAAATAATGGCAGAGTAGTGTTAGCTGATAATGCACACACCGCTACACCTACGGCTACTCATATCAATAACGGTGCAGGAATGCCTGCTACTAGTGTTTCTTGTATTGCCGTTGAACAAGGTAATGACAATCACTTATTGGTTACTTATTCTAACTACGGTGTAAATAGTGTTTGGGAAACTACTAATGGCGGTGCAACATGGACGTCAGTAGAAGGTAACCTGCCTGATATGCCTGTATGGTGGGCTATTTTTAATCCTAGCAACCCTGACCAAGCTATGATTGCCACAGAACTCGGTGTATGGACTACTGATGACTTAAACGGCACTTCAACAGTATGGGGTCCTAGCAGTACAGGATTAGCTAACACACGAGTTACTATGCTTCAATTAAGAGCATCTGATAACTTAGTAGTTGCTTCTACGCATGGTAGGGGACTATTTACTACGGATATATTCATGAATCCTACCCCTGATTTTACAGTCAATACGCGTGTGGCTTATGTAGGACAGAATATTACGTTTACTAATGCGTCTGCAAAAGCGGTTTCTTATTTATGGAACTTCGGTGATGCTACTACTTCTACTCTCGCTAATCCAACAAAAGCATACGCAGCACCTGGATTTTATACAGTAACTTTAACTATTAACGGAGGTTGTCCTACTTGTACTAAATCTGTAACCAATTATATTCAAGTTCTACCTGATAGGCCTGTACCTTATTTGGTAGCTGATGGGGGTAATTTTGAAATCAACGTAAATGACTTTGGCGGACAAAATATAAAATATAACGGAGGTCCTACACCTTGTGGTACTCCTATCAGTAGTGTAACTTGGGAACGTGGAAACTCGGCAATTGTAGGTAAAAATGGCTTTGTGAGTGCAAGTAACGCATGGGTAACAGGATTAACTGCGGCTAATTATAGCAATAATGATTATACTATTCTTTACTCTCCTGCTTTTGATTTTTCAGGTACAGGAACATATACCTTACAGTTTCAGACTAAATATGACACAGAAAATCAATATGATGGCTATATTGTAGAATATTCCACAGATAAGGGAGTTACATGGACACAACTTAACAACAGTGTAGCCGCAGGCTGGTATAACACTACGGCTGTTGCAGGTGGAGTATTTGCACCTGGTACAGCATTTTTCAGTGGTCTACAATCCGCTTATGTATTAAAATCACAAGATGTGAGTTTCTTATCAGGTAATCCGAATGTGTCCTTCCGTTTTGTATTCCGCGCAGACGGTGGTGTTACTGACGTAGGCGCCGCAATTGATGATTTTGAAATTCTTTATACCTCTACTCTGCCTAACACAGCACTTAATTTACAAGGAACACACAAAAATGGACAAAATGAACTAACGTGGAAAGCAGAAAACCCTGAAAAAGCAAATTTCTACACTATTGAACATAGTTATGATGGTACGCATTTTAATACTCTACCTGTCCAAATTTCTGCAACAGACAAAAAAGAATACACTTACAATCATATCACTAATAGCAACCGTGCCTTTTATAGAGTAGTTCAACATAATAAAGACGGTCAAAGTCGCTTCTCTAACATGATAGAGATTAGTATAGCTGAAAATATGAGTTTAATGGTGTATCCTGTTCCAAGCAGTAGTACAATTACTGTTCAAGGTGCATTTAATACGGTAGGAAATGTGCAATACACTCTATTTAACTCATCAGGACAAATAGCATTTACACACACAGAACGCATAAACTACGCAGGTATATACTCGCATAACTTGAACATTGAGCTACTTCCTGCAGGTATATATTATTTGCGTGTGCAGGAAAGTAATCAGGTTACTGTTAAGAAAATAGTCAAAATCATGTAATACGAATGTTATTTATGAAATATGCGGCCTGTTTTATAGGTCGCATATTTTTTTGTATATCAATTCCGAGAGAAATTTTATTTAATGTATCTGAAATTTTTGCCAAGATAAACGGCTTGCTCTCCTAATTGTTCCTCTATGCGCAATAGCTGATTATACTTAGCAATTCTATCTGTACGTGAAGCCGAACCTGTTTTAATCAAACCTGAATTAGTAGCTACGGCTAAGTCTGCAATAGTAGTATCTTCGGTTTCTCCACTACGATGGCTTAAGATATAGGTATAAGCATTTTTGTTTGCTAATTCAATAGCATTAAGCGTTTCTGTAAGTGTACCTATTTGATTAACTTTGATTAAGATAGAATTAGCAATATTTTCATTTATACCTTTTTGTAAGCGTTTTACATTAGTTACAAACAAATCATCACCGACTAGCTGAACTTTATTACCAATACTTTGCGTTAGTTCTTGCCAACCTTTCCAGTCATCTTCATCTAAACCATCTTCAATGGAAAGGATAGGGTATTTTTTTGTCCATTCTTGCCAATATTTAACCATTTGGGCAGAGGTAAGTTCATCTCCCGTAGATTTTTTGAAAATGTATTTTTTCTTTTTCTTGTCATACAGTTCAGAGCAAGCGGCGTCCATAGCAATATAAATATCCTGACCTGGTTTGTATCCTGCGGCGTTAATAGCTTCTATCACTACTTGAATAGCTTCTTCATTAGATTTTAAGTTTGGTGCAAAACCACCTTCATCACCTACATTAGTGCTTAAACTTTTACTTTGTAATACTTTCTTCAAATGATGAAATACTTCTGTTCCCATGCGTAGTGCTTCTCTGAAAGATGATGCATTAACAGGCATAATCATAAATTCTTGAAAATCTATGCCATTATCTGCATGCGCACCACCATTGAGAATATTCATCATAGGAATAGGCAAAGTACAAGCATTAACCCCACCTACATAGCGATATAAAGGAATATTTAGTGTTTTTGCCGCCGCGTGTGCTACTGCCAATGAAACCGCAAGCATAGCATTTGCACCAAGTTTTGATTTGTTTTCTGTACCATCTAATCCAATTAAGATATGGTCAATTTCTCTTTGTTGTAGCACAGAAAGCCCTTCTAATTCTGGTAAAATAATTTCCATAACGTTATCTACTGCTTTTTGGACACCTTTACCAAGATAACGTTTTTTATCATTATCACGAAGTTCTACCGCTTCATACGCTCCGGTGCTCGCGCCACTGGGTACAGACGCTCTGCCGATAATGTCATCAGTAGTGTATACTTCTACCTCTACCGTAGGATTGCCACGAGAATCCAATATTTCACGGGCAGTAATATCAACAATGTAAGACATGTTGGCAAAAGTAGAAAGTTAATGCTAATTTTCAAAACAAAGAGAGTTTTAATAAATAAAAAACAACTTTTACTAAAAAGTAGCTACTACTCACAAAATTGTAAAGTTTACCACAAATATCAAAGCATATTTTCGTTTCAAATTTTACTTCATCTATGAAAAAACTTATTGTATTAGCAGTAATTATGACAAGCATACAATTTATGTATGCACAAGGATTTCAATTGGCTACTGCAAAAATCAAAGACCAAAATCTGCAGAACGTAGTACGTGTTTCATGGGCATTGCCTTTTGACTATCCTGTGGCTAAAATCTCTGACAAAGGGTACATATTCTCTGGAATTGTACTTAAAAACGAGGGTTTTATTGTAAATATAGACAGTACAGTTTATAATGCCAGAAAACCGGGTAACGAAAACACTAATCGTTTCAAAACTAATCGTTATAAGTTCCGCACTATATCCGTAGGACCTAATGTGGGCTTAGCGTATGCTATAAATGAAAATCTCATGATTAGCCTTCAGTATGGTGTAGACTGGAACTTTAATTTCAAAGAAAAACGTTTCGGTGATAAAAAACGCTCAAACAAAGAGATTGTACGTGCAGAAGGCGGTTCTCAAAGAATTAACGTATTCAATCATTATGCTTCAATCGGATTCGGGGTAAAAAATGGTTTTTATATCTTCGGACAGTATTATTTCAGAAATTTCTTCAATAAAGACTTCAAAGAAACCGTTAATGGTGTGGAAGTACGCCCTTATGAAAATTTCAATGTAACTCGCTTTAACATTGGATTTTCCTTCCTCTACAATTCTACAAATAATGACTAATAGGTAAAAGCTATTGTATCTTAAAGCGTTTTGTCCTCTCAACGGTGCAAAACGTTTTTTATTGCTTTTGCCTTATATCAGGATATAAAAGGCTCAATTCTTCTAATGCTTTGGTTGGATTTTTAATCAGTGTTTGTCTAAACGATTCAAAATTTTGCAGCATATTCCATTGGCCTTTCTGAATGTACCATTGTACCCACAGGCGTTCTTCGGTTTTATTAAAAAAATCATCATTGAGTTGCACTATGTAATAAAAATAGTTTTGATTTTTAAGAAATTGTATAATGTTTTGTTGTAAAAAACGGTATCCCTGCTGTTCCAGTTCCTGTACAGAAACCGCTACAATTTCGCGGTCAGGTAAAATCCCTCTAACATCTCTCCATATTAGAACAAGATAATTAGGATTAAACTCAACTTTATTATTAGAAAGACTAACGCTGCCGATTATGTCTGCACAAGCTAAATAATTGGCATACAAAGCAGGGTGAAAGTATTGCAGATAAGACATAGTATAGTTGTATTTTTTAACGGCAAGGGTTTCCATTTGTCCATAATTCCACGGATAATAATAAAAATACTCTCTTCCCGGATTTTCCTCTATTTCAGGGCAGAGGTTTTTGTGTAAAGTTTTAAGGCTGTCCAAAGAGATAGGCGCCTGCAAAGAATCCGGAGAGTACAGCCTGATTTTTCCCTTAAAAACATCTGTAATGACGTCTTTCATAAAAATCTGAAAAAAAGCCTGATTTTTTTCTGCTATGTTGTTCTGTACATTAAAATCATCTAACTTGTCCTGATTAAGCGGAGCAGAAACCAGACGTAACCGGTATGGGTTCTTCGTCTGTACTTTCAGATTTTGCGGTATCTCCTCGGCATATTTACGAGTGTTCTTATAATAGTTCTGTAATACAACAACCGAGTCTTTGGCAGATACCTTTTTATTCTTTTTTTGTATGCTTAACACTGTAAAGTTGAATTTTCTGTTTTTAAGAATGCTTTTTACATCATATTCTATAATCCCTTCACAAGAACGCTGAATAAGCAAAAGATGATAGGGTATTTTTTCATGATTAGGATTAAAGTACACATATTGAGATTTTACTTCGCCAAGTGGGTCTTGGGTTTCTATACGGGCTACCTGCCTGACTATTTTTAGCTTTTTGCTGTTAATTTGCCAAGTTTCACAAAAGTGCATGGAAAAAAAAGCGTATCGGTGGTGGCTGTAATTAAAGTAAAACAACGTTCCCTTTAAAGTTTCTGTAGTAAAAGGAATAGTCAACTGTGCGTCTAAATACAGCGGAAGTTCGCCTTTCTGTTGCAGACTGACTAATTCATTTAGAAACGCATGAGAAACTTTAAGCGTATAAGGATAAGTACTTCCTCCCTGATAAGCATTTTTTTCAGTGCTGATAATAAGTTCATATTCTTGACTATACACATAAAAACAAAGTATCAGAGTAAAATAAATGTAAAGTATATTGCGCATGCCCACAAATTTATACAAAATGAATGGTATTTAATTACCGTATAAAGTCTATCAATTGTAGGAGATGATTAGTGATAGGTTTTTGTTTTTGAATACACTCTTCAAATGGAGTAAAAACAATTTGCTGATTAACAACGCCCACCATTACATTTTTTTTATCCTGTAATATTCCTTGTACCGCCGCAGAACCCAAACGGCTGGCAAGAATACGGTCATTAGCCGTAGGTCTACCTCCTCTTTGCAAATGCCCAAGTATCATCACGCGAGTAGAGTAATAATTGAATTTTTCTTTTACCTTGTTGGCTATTTTTAATGCACCGCCTTCTTCATCTCCTTCGGCAACTATTACAATTGATGAGCTTTTTTTGCGTTCTTTACCCAAGTTGAGTATTTCAATAATTTCATCGATAGACGTTAGCGTTTCAGGAATAAGTACTACTTCTGCACCTGAGGCTATACCTGAATGTAAAGCGATATATCCTGTATCTCTGCCCATCACTTCTACGAAAAATAGTCTATCATGAGCATTAGCAGTATCCCGTATTTTATCTATGGCGTCTACGGCAGTATTGACGGCAGTATCAAAACCAATAGTATAATCTGTACCATATAAATCATTATCAATTGTACCTGGACAGCCAATGATAGGTACTCCAAATTCTTCATAAAATATCTTTGCGCCTGTAAATGTTCCGTTCCCTCCAATAGCTACCAATCCTTCTATGCCATGTTTTTGTAAATTATCAAAGGCTTTTTTTCTGCCCTGATAAGTCATAAATTCATCAGAACGAGCTGTTTTGAGTATAGTACCCCCCTGCTGTATGATATTGGACACAGAATAACTGTATAAATCTATAATTTCATCGTGTATCATACCATTGTAGCCGCGTATAATGCCTGCAACTTCAAGGTTATGGTACAAAGCAGTACGAACTACCGCACGTATACACGCATTCATACCTGGGGCATCACCTCCCGAAGTAAAAACACCTATTTTTTTCATTGGCTAAAATTACAAAATGAACTATACATAAGCAAAAATAATATACCTTTGTAGTATGGGCTTGTTAGATTTCCTTTTCAAAAAAAAATCCGTAGAAATACTTTCTCCTGCCAAAGAACTCTTAAAAAAGTTGGATACTCCTTTAATCGTTTCTGCTATCAGTGAAGTAGAAAGCAAAACTACGGCTGAATTACGCATTCATTTAGAAAATACTGCTCACAATCAAGATGCTTATACACGCGCAAAATACTGGTTTGAGAAACTTGGTATGACTAAAACTACAGAAAGAAACGGAGTACTACTATATATTGCGGTTGCTGACCATAAACTTGCTATTCTGGGTGATAAAGGAATTTATGAAAAAGTAAGCACAGACTACTGGGCAAGCATAAAAGAACAATTGATAACTGCTTTTAAGGCAGAGAAATATACAGAAGGACTTGTTGATGCGGTAAAAAATATCGGTGAAGTGTTAATTAAGTATTTTCCCAATCATTCAGGAGAAAAACGAGATGAACTTTCTAATGAAATTTCTGTGGGATAAATGCTAAAAAAAGACACAGTTATCTATGTATTGAATTGTATTTGTTTAGTGTTAAAGTTATTCTGGGCGTGTCCTTGCATGGCGTTTCGCTAACGCTCATGCCTGCAAGGTCGGCGTGCTACGAGCTACGCTTTGCTACGGTGCTTCACTACGTTTCGCACTGTGCTGACGCACACTCTCCGCATGCCTCACGCTTTACATTATAGGGCAAGTATCCTGCTTGCACGCATATATCTTTCGGTACATATTTTGGTTTATTCAATCATTGTGTTTTTGATATAGATTTTTGACTCAATTATGCATACAGTTTTCTAAACGTATTATACAGTTTGGTTTTCAATATATTAAACTTTATTAACCCTGTACTAATGTACCTACATTCTCTCCCTGCACAATGCGAAGTAGATTATCAGGTTCATTCATATTGAATACTACAATAGGGAGTTTATTTTCTTGACAAAGTGTAAAAGCGGTCATATCCATAACATTTAAGCGATTAGTCAATACCTGGTTATAGTTCAAATTAGGATAAAATACCGCATTAGCGTCTTTTTCGGGGTCTGCGGAGTAAATACCTTTTACACGTGTGCCTTTGAGCACTACATCAGCATCAATTTCTATGGCACGCAAAGAAGCGGCGGTATCTGTGGTAAAAAAAGGATTTCCTGTACCTGCTCCAAAAATAACAATCCGTTCTTTTTCTAAATGTCGGATAGCTCTACGGCGGATAAAAGGCTCGCAAATTTGCTCCATTTTAATAGCAGAAAGCAATCTTGTTGTTATGCCTAATTTTTCTAATGCTCCTTGAATAGCCATACCATTGATAACCGTAGCCAACATGCCCATATAATCACCATGTGCGCGTTCTATACCCATAGCTTGCGCATCTACACCCCTGAAAATATTCCCTCCACCTATCACAATAGCGACTTGACAACCTAAATCAAATACTTTTTTAATTTCAGATGCGTATTCATCTAATTTTTGTGCGTCAAGTCCATATTCTTGACTGCCCATAAGGGACTCCCCGCTTAATTTTAATAAAATGCGCTTGTATTTCAGTTTCATGAAGGCAAAAATATAAATATCTCTTACATGCTCGCATCAATTATTTTTAACAAGACACTTATTATGATATATCAAACGATTTTCTTTGTCTGTAATATGCACAAAATATACTCCTGTGCTAGTGATATTAATTTGTACTTGTATATCCTGTTTTCCTGCCTGTACCTGAAAAGCATTTTTGTAGTGCGTTCTACCTGTAATATCTATTATAGTTAGGGCAAGTATATTTTTCTGACGGGAAATAATAGACATTTGCACTGTGCCACTGCTAAAAATAAAATTATTCACTTCTACATTTTCAGGCTGATAAAACAGAGTAACTATTCCTGAGATTACAGGAAGGGCTGTGTTGAGATATGCTTTAATGCGATACTCATATTTGTAGGCTTTGGGAATATCCGCAATGGTCTGTGAATAATTGCCATTACAGTCATAAGAATGTATTTCTTTGGTATAAATGACTTCAAATCTGCTGTCATCTGTACTTCTTTCTATTTCAAAATGGCTAATATAACTGCATTCGGTTACTGTCCATTCTAACACATGCGTATTATCTTTTTCAAATCCTTGCAAAACAACGTTTTGTGCTTGAATAAACAGAACAGAAATGAAGCAAAAAGCAAAATGAAGTAATTTCATAGCTTAACGATATACATAAAAACACTGCAAATATGTAAAAAATTATCTTAATACCATTCCTATAGGTTGAATAGAAAGTTCATTTTTGAAAGCGTTAGGGTCTCTATCCATGATATTAAGGTCTATTATACGGACGTACCCATTACTTCCTGCACAATCTGAAGCATGGTGAGGGGGGTCTATACCGTCTACGTTTTCAGAACAAACATAAGCAATCCGTTTTTGTGGATTAATACGAACTACACGGGGCATGTTTCCTAGATTAAATATCTTTTTAGTCAAGGTAAATGTATTCAAATCTACCACAGAAACACAGCCTTTGAGTGAAAAAGAACTATTTGTTTCTTGTTGAGAAGCTACTAATAAGGTATTGGTTTGAAAATCTATATCAAATAATAAAGGTTTTTTGCCTACATCTACTCTACGAGTAACGGCATCGGTTATAGGGTTAATTTCTATCATTTCATTTGTATTAGCACAAGAAACGTATAGCTTTGTTTTATCTTGATTAAACATTAAATCATAAGGATTTGTATTAGTTTTGCCAAGTGAAGGGTTATCGGTAAAGATATTTTCTATAATATCACCTGTAACTAAATCAATTTTATAGACAATGTTACTGATATAACCTGCTACATAAGCGGTATTATTATCGTAGAATACTAGTCCATGTGGTCTGCCACCAATTCCAGATATAATTTTGGTAGTGGTCATATTGACTAAATCTAAAACAGCAATAGCAGGGTTTCCTGCATCATAATTGCTTGCAATGCCTTTTGTACCATCAGGAGTTATACTAATATGAGCAATTTGTCCAAAAGTAGGAATTTCTAACCTTGCTACAAAAGTATCTACTTCGGCATTATATTTTTCTATTGCGTTACCTTGAATAAGGGTTACATACCAATATTTCCTATCAGGAGATACATTCAAATAATGCGGAGATTGGATAGGACCTATACCGCTTCCTTCTTTAAAGCCAAGATGTCTTTTGCTACCTACTCCTATGTATCGCATTTGGAGGTTTGTTTCAGCATCAATAATAGTTACAAGGTCACAGCCTGAATTTACCACATATAATTTACTACGGTCAGGGTTATCTGCAAAAAGGATTTTACCATTTTTATCAGGGGCGCCATTAGCAATCCATTCTTTGATTTTAGCCATATTTGCAGAGTCTATTGGAGGAGAAAAATATGCAGGTGGCATAATTGGTGTAAGCGCATTTCCTAATGAGGTATAAGTATTACTATGCAAGAAAAAATAGCTTAAATTAGGTCTATAAGGAATAATAACTGCCCCATAACTTGCACCTTTCATAGTATTTTCCCATGTATTAAGTGCTAGTGAAGATGGATTAACTCTACCATCATGACAGCCTGAGTTTGCACATTTTTGCGTAATAATAGGGGCAATATCCGCAGGGTACATAGTTTCTGTAGGAATAGAGTTGTCTTTGGGTTTTTCGGCTTTATCTCTTTTACAAGCAGTTAGTAAGCATATTCCAAGCAAGCAGCAGAGTAAAATTCTTTGTACATACATAGATGTTCAAATTTACAATTAAATATCCTAATCTCCAAAACAATAGATAGCAAAAAAATATCCCCTTTCACGTGTATGAAAGAGGATATAATGAGAAAATCTCATTTTTAATAGGTTATTTTACAGAACCATAGCGTATCATCACCTTTATCTCTACCAAAAAGAACCATGTATGTACTTTCATCTTCTAAAATAGGTATATCTTCATCTATAAAGTATTTAGTGTTATCTTTTTCATCTTTACCTACGGTAACAAAAGGATTGATAGAACCATCAGTGTTAATTTTTGATATTCTTGTACGATATAAATATCTATTATAGTACTGACCTAACTCTTTATACATATCTACACCTTGACACTCTCCAAGCACCACCGTAAAACCATTACTTGAAGCACCTATGTTAAGCATTTTTGTTCCTACACCAGCATAGCTTTTATTATCTTTCTCAGGTTTAATTTGATAAATATTTTTGAGTTTTCCTTCTTTGGTAAAATGGAGTAAATTATATCCTTTATATCCTTTTTTACTGCTAATCTTGCTACCAATAAAAATATCATTATCAAACGATTTATAATGAGAGTAGTTATCATATACGTTAAGTGGAATAGCCTTCGGCTTTTTCTCTTTGGAAGAAACTTTAATTTGAGCGTTAAGTGTTTTCAAGTCATACGTTTGAGTACTTGCTAAAATATCATCTTTGAAATAAGCTACAAAAATATCAGTAGCTTTGAAAGCTCTAATAATAGGTGCATTAATGTATCCAAACACATCTCTTTTATTTTTTATGTAAGTTTGATTAAAAAAATAAATAGGAATTTGTCTAGCGCCTAAAAGTAATCCTATTTCATTACTAAAAGCAATTTTTCTGTCATAAGGTTTTTCAAAACCTATTGAACCTTGAGCTACTATTGGTGTCGTAGGATTTTTATTTGCTCTACCTATAAGCAATAATTGATTTTTGATATTATCGGGATAGAAATAAAAATCCCAACAAGCAGGAGCTTCAAAAGTTTGTTGAGCTAAAACTTTGCCTTGTGCGTCAAAACGAAGGTAAACATACTTATTTTGTTGAACTTTTTTACCTTCAAATGGCTGTAATATAGCTACTACGTCTTTAAGAGGTTCATCATTTTCATTTTTTAATCCTTTTTGATTATCCATATAGCAAAAAGCAAGTACAGTATGAGGATGCTCAAATGTAATAGTAGTTTCAGAAGTTATGCTAATATCTGTACCATTTTTTACAGTAAGTAAAAGAAAATCTTTACAATATGTACTTCCTGGTCCTAGTTTGGGTGTAGTTAATGCAATTAAATCTCCTTTTTCATTATTTGTGTGCATAAGATAGATAAGTTTTCTATCTTTACTATCACGTGGCTTAACTTTTTCTATATTTGTATAAGTTACTTCATATTCTCCCCATGCTTTTCTCCACTTATAGTCATAACGTACTTTACGAACAGTTAAAACGCCATACATACCTGTAATGTCAGGTTCTATACGTTCTTCGGAATAATTTTCGCCTTTTTTCTTGGGTACTTTTTTGAATTTGTATTTATCTACATCTTTTTCTTGAGAAATAAAGTTGTAATCTTTATCAAAAAGGTATAACTCGCTTTTTATCTGCGCTTCATCTTTATATGAACGATACTTTGCTCCTGTAATGTATTTAAGAGCTAATTTGTCATTATCTTTGGTGAAATCAGATAAAATACCTTTGGCAGCTTTTTTACTGATATCAAAGGTTTTTTCAAACTCTACTTTCTGAGCAAAGAGATTATGTAGAAATAAAAGTACTACAATAGATAAGAACGACTTTTTCATAATGCTTGCAAAAGTATAGAGTGTTTCGTACATCAAAATACGTAGTTATACTGATTTTTAGAGATTACTCTTGATACCGTTGAGATAAATTCTTGTAAGCTTCTGTAATTTTTTGAAGTTCTATTTCCATTTTTCTGCGTTCGTTTTGCGTTTTATGAGCATTTGTATCAGGGTGGTTTTGTTTTACTAGCTCGCGATAGCGTTCTTTTATCTGTTCCCAAGACACGGGGGAATTAAGTCCCAGAACAGCCAAGTCAGGGTCAAGAATGCGATATTCTACGTCATGAAAAAAAGGCTGTTCCATAGTACTTTGATATACTTTGAAGTTATTCGGGTGATAATCCCGTAAAAGATTTTCCCAATCCTGCTTGTTAATTTGTAGCATTTCTATCATTTCATAAATAAACAACTGCTGTTCTTTGCAAAGTACGGCTTCCATGCAAGCGAGGTCATACCAAAAAGCCAATAAAACAAGTAGTTCCTCATAATAAAAACGTTCATTCATCTGATAACACATTTCCGCTAAATCCTGAGGGCTGTTAAATTGTTGTTGAGGAGTAGCTGATATATTTCTCATAAAAACACTTTCATACGGCTTGCCCATTATTTGTACATATACTTTTTTAACTCTTTGGTAGTAAGTAACATCATTTTTCAAAAAAATAAGGTGCATAAAAATACGATAAATAATTTGAGGTTCTGCGCGTAGAGCATCTTGTAAAATTTCAAATTGTACGCTCTCATCTATAGGTGGTCTAAACTGGGTATTCTGATGTTGTTCAAAATAGGCATGGGTATTTCTTTTTTTTTCAATTCTGAACAAAAACCTCATGGTAATTGCCGTTAAAACAGCAATTACACCCAAAGCAATCCATAATTCGCTGATATCAAGATTCATGAAAATGAATAAAGATACAACAAAATAAAATAACATAAAAGTTTAATCAAAAGTAAAAATAGGTACTTTTTCAAAAATTTATATTGATAGGCTTTTTTAGCTTCTGCCTATAAAAAACTTTGTACTTCTGTAAGTTCTTTATCACTCTTGTGCAAGGTTACAGAATAATCATTGGTGCAGTCATATAAACAAAAGTGTTCTTGACTTAATTTTATTTTTCAGTTTTTTTGCGGATATTAGTGTATTTCATAAATTTAGGCAAAATTGTATTTTTTGTATTAAAAATTAGCCTACTCTACTCATCTCTGATTTCTCGTGCATTATTTTTTGATAATTTTCAAGAAGTACAGCATGTTCAGTTAGTCTAAGATGTGGGTCTTTTTCTACAATTTCAAAAGCTGTTTTACGGGCTTCTTGCAAAATGGTACTATCTTGTGCGATATTTGCAATTTTAAAGTCAGGTAATCCGCTTTGGCGTGTGCCGAAAATTTCACCTGGTCCTCGCATTTCAAGGTCTACGTCAGAGATTTTGAAACCGTCATTTGTTTCTACCATAGTTTCTAAACGTTTTCTACCATCAGCAGAGAGTTTGTAATCGGTCATCAAAATGCAATACGATTGATAT
>CALIZB010000061.1 GCA_938028625.1 uncultured Bacteroidia bacterium
ACAAATATATGGAAATATACAATCTAACAGGATAATTTTTGAGAAAACTGACCAAGAACAAAATCTATGTTTTGATTACAATAATAATACAGCATCTTTAAACTGCATACCTCTGTCTTCATAGTTTTTGAATAAATCAAAACTGGCACAAGCAGGAGATAATAATACTACGTCATTAACACTCGCAAAGGCTAAGCTCTGTTGTATAGCATTTCTTGGACTATCTACAACTACAATAGGAATATTCAGGTCAGAAAAGGCTTTTTGGATATTTTCAGGGTACTTTGTCATGCAAATAATAGCTTTTACTTTATTTTTTACAAGTTCTTTGATTTGGGCATAATCATTTCCTTTATCTATACCACCTGCTATCCAAATAACAGGTTGTATCATACTATCCAAAGCATACCATACAGAGTCTACATTAGTAGCTTTGGAGTCGTTAATAAAAGTAATTCCATTAAAAACTCGTACCTTCTCCATTCTGTGTGGTATAGCCGTAAAACTCGGGAGTTTTTGTATGATATCTTCCCAATTTGCACCTACACACAAAGCGGCTAATATAGATGCCATAATGTTATATTGATTGTGCTTTCCTTGTAATGGAAGTTCGTGTATAGGAATTTTATACAAATTTTTTTGCCACAAAAAGCACAAGTTTTCATTTTGTACACATGCGCCTTGTTCAGATTGAAAAGCATTTTTTAGAGTGATAGTAACAGGATTTACTTGTTGATTAAGATACAGCGGAAGATGATGCATTAACAGAGGACTATCCACATTGTAGATAAAATAATCTGATACGTCTTGATTAGAGATAATGTTGAATTTTGCTTTTGCGTATAATTTTACATCATATTGATAACGGTCTAAATGGTCAGGGGTGATATTAAGAAGCACACTTACTTTGGGCTTGAACAGGTGTATATCATCTAACTGAAAACTGCTTACCTCGGCTACATAGTATTTTTTAGGATTTAGTGCAACAGTTTCTGCAAAACTAATTCCGATGTTACCTACCATAGCCATATCTTCACTTTGTAATAAATGTGTGGTAAGTGCCGTAGTTGTAGATTTACCGTTACTGCCTGTAATAGCAATGATATTACTTTGTTGCGCATAGCGATATGCCCATTCTACTTCTGAAATAATAGGAATACCTATACTTCGGATTTTTTGAATAAGTTCGGTTTTTTCAGGTACTCCTGGACTTTTAATAATCAATTGTGCATTTTCTATTTTATCCCATGAATGTTGATTTTCTTCATAAGGTATATTGTGGGCTATAAGTTTTTGCTTGTATTTATCCAATATAGTAGCCGCATCTGATACAAAAACGACATGTCCTTGTTGTTGAGCTAATATTGCCGCACCTGTACCACTCTCCGAACCACCTATGACTACAATGTACATAATTGCAAATGAATAAAAAACTCACAATACAGCAAGAATATCTTTTTGCATAGCTACCGTGGCTTGACGAGCTTTCTCTGCAAAGTATTCAGGTTTTTCAGGGTCAAATGCGTATAAAATACTACGCGAAGCATTGATAATAGCACCTTTACCTTGTTTGAAACAAGGTTTTACATCTTGTGCCGTAGCACCTTGAGCGCCATATCCTGGTACTAAGAAAAAGCAATTAGGCATGATTTCACGAAGTTTTTTAGCTTGTTCAGGATACGTAGCACCTACTACTGCGCCAATGCTACTCCAACCACAATTGCCTATAATTTCTTTACTCCAATGCTCAACTTCTTCAGCTACGGCTTCAAATAAAGTAGCACCGTGTATCAAAGTTTTATCTTGAAAATCTTTCGCTGACGGATTGGAGGTCCGTACTAATATAAAAACGCCTTTTCCGTGCTTTTTGCATTCCTGTATAAACGGGTCAATGCCGTCTTTACCAAGATAAGCATTGATAGTAACCGCATCAGAAGGAAACATTTCTACTTCCTGATTAAATACTTTGGTAGTACCCAGATACGCCTGTGCATACGCATGCGCTGTAGTGGCTATATCGTTGCGTTTTATGTCTGCAATGACCAACAAACCTTTATCGCGTGCATACATACACGTTTGACGATATGCTTCTAATCCCGCTATACCATACTGTTCATAAAAAGCAATTTGCGGCTTTACAGCAGGAACAATATCATATATCGCATCAATAATGTGCTTATTAAACTCTAAAATAGCTTGGGTAAGGGCTTGAATATTATCTCCGAATGCTTTGCGGGTATCAGCAACAAGATGTGAAGGCAGTTTGTCTACAAAAGGGTCTAAACCTACACAAATAGGGCTATTTTTTTGCTCAATACTTTGATATAATCTATCAGCAAAAGTCAAACTCATGATGCAAAAGTACAGTAAAACTTCCTGAAAATATATTTTTGAGAGATTTTGTTATACGGAATAACCACAATCCTAATGACCAGGTTATATGCATGAGAGGATTTAGCATCTGAGAACTTGAATTTAGGGTTCTGAACATGCAAGTTTAAAGTTTGATGAAAAGCGTATCAGGTGAAATTTTGCATGGTGTAATTAGTACAAAAAAACCTCACAGAAATATCTGCAAGGTTTTTTATGAAAAAGTGTGAGTGTGTTTTATCGCAACAGGGTTATTGTACCTGCTTTATCGTAAGTTTTGCCGTCTAGACCAATCAGGCGGAGTGTGTAAGCATATACACCCTGCGGATAATCTCCACCGTCCCAGCTTTTGTTACGGTCATTAGTTTCAAAAAGCTGATTACCCCATCTGTCAAATACACGCAATACATAACTTCTGATAAATACCCCTGTAATGTTAAAGGTTGGGTTAGCACCACCGGGAGTAAAGGCAGTAGGTACAAAGAAACGGGGAGGTTGAACAATAGCTCTCACATTAGAAACACTGATTGCATTATTACCATCTTGTTCTTTGGCTATTACATAGTAATAGAATACATTTTCATCAGTAAATCCTGTAATGTCATCTTCATAAGCAGTGCTGGAGGTGGTATTAAGCAAAGTAGGAGTAGGTAAAAGTGTAGTAAATCGCCATACTTCGTATTCTTTTACACCATTTGCCCAAGACTCATAAGGATTCCAATTAAGTGTATTCGTAAATGATATACCTTGTCCTATACCACCATTGAGCAATATACTTCTTCCGATATTACTGCTGTTGCTAAAACCTCCGCAAGAGTCTTCTACCATGATGTAATATGTGTAAGAATGGTCTTGTACCTTTACATCAGTGTCTAAATATGTAGTATCAGACAAAGGTAATTTAGTAATAAGTTTAGGTACAGTCATGCCGCTAATCATCTTGTACAAATGATACTGATAAGCGTCAGAAGAGTTGTTTGCTTTCCAAATAATGCGTATATCCTTGTTGTTTTCAACAGTAGCCGTTTTAATTTCTACACTGTTAGGCATTACTATATCTTGTGGTGTGATATTTACTGTGTTAGACATACTTATTGCATCTCCAATAGCTTCTACTACATATTCATACACTACCTTACAACGAACATCAGTATCTAAATAAGAATTACTTGTAAGTGTAGCTAATAATACACTCGGACCGCCATTAGTTACATCTCTACGATAAAGTTTGTAAGAATTTACCGTAGTCCAACCTATATAATTTGTCCAATTAAGTTGTATTTGTTTATCTAAACCTGTAATATCAGCAGTCAAGAATACGGTATGATGTTCAGGTGAAGGTGCAGTTCTATTACCACACACATCTACTACACTTACTCTATACACATTCGGATTAGTAGTAGTATTGAGAGTATGAGTAGTGCTTAGTGCATTAACCGTATCTACGGGTATCCAAGTGCTGGTAGCAGGATTTAACCAATCTATAACATATTCTTTGATATTTGTAGAAACACTTGGATTCCATTGAATTAATACTTGACCATTAGTAGCATCAGTAGCGGTTACCGTAGCTCTTACCAAAGTAGTAGGTTGTACAGGTGGCGGTGATGTAATAATTACTAAAGCTGTATCAGAACAACCTTTACTATCGGTTACGGTTACGATATATGTACCTGCACCAAGATTATCAAAGAGACCTGTGGAATTTGTTACAGGACCTGGGTTTAAGGTATAAGTAAATCCACCTGAGTTACCTCCTGTAACCAAAATTTGAATAGAAGCATCTGCGGTAGAATGGCACGTTGTAGATGCTGTACCTCCCGTAGCCACTAAGGTTGCAGGTTGATTTACAGTAACAGAAACCGTTGTATTACAACCTTTACTATCGGTTACTGTAATAGTGTACGTACCTGCGGATAACCCTGAAAATACACCTGTACTATTGACAACAGCACCAGGGTTAAGTGTATAAGTATATCCAGCATTTCCACCTGTAGCTGTAGCAACAATTTGACCGTCAGATAAGCCATTACAAGTAACATCTGTAATTACTATGTTCAAAATAATTGGGTCAGGTTGAGTAATGGTGAGATTAACGGTTTGGGTACAATTATTGGCATCAGTAACAGTAACAGTGTAATTACCTGCGGTTAATCCTGTAAATGTGCCTGTTGTACCTGAATAAGAACCTATAACAGGACCTGATAACGAAACTGTATAAGGTGCGCCTTGTCCACCTGTAACGCTGGTTACATCAATAATACCATCGTTACCACCATTACAAGATACATTTTGCGTTACTGTTGCACTTACAGCTACGGCAGTAGGATTGTTGAGCGTAATTCCTGTAATAGTAAAAGTACAACCGTTATCATCTGTAATGGTTACAGAATATGTACCAGAACCTAAACCTGTAAATACACCCGTAGTATTCGTGGTGCTTGTAGGAGATAGAGTATAAGAGTAGGGCGCTGTGCCACCTGATGCAGTTATTGTAATAGAACCGTCTGTGCTGTTATTACATTTAGGGTCAACCGTAGCGGCAACTACACCTGAGAGTGCTGTGGCAGGTTCAGTAATCGTAACATTGAGAATACTGCTCAAACAACCGTACTTATCTCGTGCTTGCACAGTATAAGTTCCTGCGGTCAATCCTGTGAATGTGCTAGTACTTCCAAAAGGTCCTCCATTCAAAGAGAATTGATACCCTGCCGCACCAACCGTACCTCCTCCACCTGTAACCGTTATGCTACCTGTAGCATCTCCTTTACAAAGTACGTTTACATGAGTTTCAGATATAGTAACAGGGCTGGGTTCAAATATAGTAACTGTAAATGTAGTATCACAATTTTTGCTATCTTTGATGTTAATAGTATATGTACCTGCGGCAAGTCCTGTAAAATTACCTGTTGTGTTAATAACTGGACCTGGAGTGAGAGTATAGGTATATCCCCCTGCATTACCTCCTGAACCTGTAACGTTAATACTTCCATCGCTACCACCATTACAGTTTACGCTATCACGAACCAAAGTAGCCACAGAAATTGAAGTTGGCTGTGTAATGTTTATACCGCTCACTGTTACGCTACAACCATTAGCATCAGTTACAGTAACAGTATAAGTACCTGCGGTTAAACCTGTAAATGTACCTGTGGTATTGACAACAGGGCCTGGTGTTAAGGTATAAGTTAATGTACCTGTGCCTCCGCTACCTGTAACTACAATTTGTCCATCACTACCACCTTTACAAGAAACAGGATTAGTAGAGGTTAAACTTGCAGATACTGCTGTGGCAGGTTCGGTAATAATAATGTTTTTTAATGTATCTTTACAACCATTGGCATCAGTTACAATGACCATGTATGTATTAGCCGACAAACCTGTATAATTACCTGTTGTACTACCTACGCTGCCAGGTTGTAATACATAACTATACGTAGGCGTTCCCCCTGTACCCGATACACTAATTGCTCCATTACTGCCGCCTTTACAGGATACATTCGTAGTAGAGTTAAGCGTAATACCTACGGCAGTAGCAGGCTGATTGATAGTAACGGTATCTTTGGCTACACAACCTTTGTTGTCTGTAACTGTTACAATGTATGTACCTGCGGGAAGTCCTGTAACGGTATTGTAGGAGTTTGTAGTTGTTGTAGTAGAAACAATAATAGGAACACTATTCGTCCATACATACGTATAAGGGGGCTGACCACCGTATACAGTATCTGTTACTGCACCTGTACTCTGACCAAAACATAATACATGTTGTAAAACACTTGCAGAAGTAGTATAAGAAGGAATAGTAAAATTAAAACTATTGATAGGTACAGGATTTCCACAAGGGTCTGTGATACCACCTGTATAATTAAGCGTAAATGTACCTGATGTAGTAATAGCGGGGCTAAAAGTAATTTCTAAAGTATCTTGTAATCCACCTGTACAAGGTGTAGAACCTGTAACACCTGTTACGGTATAAGGTCCGCCAGGTCCAGTTATAGTAAATGCACCAGGAGTAGCCGAAGCACAACTTACAGGAGAACTAAACACAATTTGTATAGTTGTAGCGTTACACGGGCTTGGAGGTACTACGCTTACTGCGGCAAGCGGAGGTATAGTACGCGTAAGTTGTATAGTATTAGAATTTGTAGTACAAAGTGGTGCCTCGTCATCAGAGTCTATGCGATATTTTACATTAACTACACTACATGGAAAAGCATTCAGATTATCTGTATAAGTAGTATCTGTGGTAGTGGCAATCTGCACAAAACCCAAACCTACATCTCGCATGATTTTATAGCTATCTACGCCATCAGTAATATCTGTAAATTTATTCCAATTAAGTGTTACGATATTCGTTACAGTAATAGAACCTGAAAGTTTTATATTATTGATAGTATCCCGCCCTATGGCTATTTCTATACCGCAGGGTGGTTTTACGCCCATTTTATACCAATATACAGTAGAACTTGGGGTTACGGTATTATCAGTATAAGAGTAGCTTGTAGCCATAGCACTGAGTTTATCTCTATGAATAATTGTACCAGGTCCAAACGGTCCTGCGGGAGATGTTGCTCTATATACAAAAACCGAGTCTCCTCCTATCATATTATTTCCTGTAACCGTGATAGATGTACCTGGAATAGCGGCATCTACTGACGTACATCGCATTTCTACCTGCGGTCGGGGATCTTGTATTACCTTGACCCTGTACACCTTTTGAACCAATATCTCGTCAGGACCTATACAGTAGCGGGCATCTATCCTAAAATTATAGATAGCCCCAATTTGTGCGGCAACAGGTGTAAAAGAAAAACCAAAATTTACAGGAGATAAACCTGCACTATTAACTCCTAAACCAGGCGTGTAAGGCGTAGTAACCGTAAAACAATTTGCAGGAATAATACCACAGGTAGCATTGACAGGAGGTCCGAAACAAGCGCCAAATACTTTTACGTTCATATTACCGCCCATAGATGCAGGAGGAGTTATCGTAATAGTAGTACTAAATGTTTGACAAGCTATGATAGTAGTATCATTTAAACCTGTATCCCATAAGGTAAAAGTAGGTTGTGGGGGACTTGCCGCAGCGCAGGCATCTACAAATACTTGAATATCCCTTTGTACGGTACTCATCTTTACACTAAGTTTAGAACCCGATGAACTCGTATAATACCTATAATCGGATACTTCCATACTAAATACATATTTACCTGGTGTAGTAGGAGTAGCACAAAATTCACCTGTAAAAGGATTAAAAGAAAAACCTGCCGAAGTACCAAAAGGTGCAGTTGGAGAATAACCTGAGAAATAGGTTAAGGCACCAGGTGAAATAGAACCACAGGTTGCGTCTAACGCAGTAGCAAGATTATACGCTAAACTATCTCCATCGGGGTCAAAAGC
>CALIZB010000062.1 GCA_938028625.1 uncultured Bacteroidia bacterium
TAAGCTACCGATATTAGGATACAGGATTAAAAATTTCACTTATATCACAGATGCTAGCTATATCAGTGAAGCGATGAAAAATCGTATAAAAGGTACAGATACATTAGTGATAAATGCGTTGAGAAAGGAAAAACATATTTCTCATTTTACATTAGAAGAATCGCTGGCAGTAATAGAAGAGATAAAACCCCGTAGAGCTTATTTAACACATATCAGTCATCAAATGGGCTTATATGAAATGGTTTCACAAGAATTGCCGCATAACGTCTTTTTAGCTTACGATGGATTATCTTTTATAGTAGAATAACCTATAAAGCAAAACCTTATAGGTTATTCAACATAAATTATGTTTATAGTATAGAAATTACTCTCCTTGACCTAATGAAAAACCATTTTTACCATCAAAACGATAAAGATTTTCTGTTTTTACTACATCAAAACCTGCATTATGAAGTTTTTGTAATAAATCTATGATGTTTTGATGAGAAATAACTTTATTATCATTCATATAACGGATTGCCCAATGGTCTGTACAATAGCTTTCTGTTTGACTATCAGGATATACTTTTACCCCACGATTAGAAATGGTTTTGAGTTTTAAGACATCATTATAAGGAATTAGAGTATTAGCGAGTGTTTCTCCACTATCTCCTATCCAATGTAAAACAATATCTACCCCTACTAATTCTTTTTTAGCCGCAGGTTTGCGAGTGTACTGACCTACCACATAGTTTGTTTTTTGAGCAGTATCAGGTTGATAATTTGCTTTTTTCAAAGTTTTTGGGTCATCTCCTAAACGTTCTATCACGGCTTTGGTAAATCCTTCTGTATTTACGCGTTGTTTTGATGTACCTTCGCGGTAAATATCCCCGGTATGAATACCATCTTCAATAGTTTTTAGCCACGCATTATGTATTAAACTTGCTGTATCATACTGTTTAATATGAACTAACATCTGAATAGCGGCTAATAACAACCCTGACGGATTGGCAATGCCTTTACCTGCAATATCCGGTGCAGAACCATGTACTGCTTCAAACATAGCAGTTTGTCCTCCTACATTAGCCGAACCTGCTAATCCTACCGAACCTGTTACTAATGCGGCTATATCCGAAATAATATCTCCATAAAGGTTTGAAGTAACAATAATATCAAATTTCTCAGGGGTTACGGCAAGTTTTGCTGCGCCAATGTCAATAATCCAGTGTTCTTTTTCTAACTGTGGATATTCTGCACCAATTTCATCAAAAATTTTGTGAAAAAGTCCGTCAGTCTGTTTCATGATATTGTCTTTACTGAAACAGGTAACTTTTTTTCTGCCATATTGTAACGCATATTCAAACGCATAACGGATAATTCTCTCACAACCTGGGCGGCTGATAAGCTTTAAAGATTGTACTACTTCATCAGTCTGTTGATGTTCTATACCTGCATACAGGTCTTCTTCGTTTTCACGTACAATCACTACGTCCATACCCTGCTGACTTTTGCTCTCAATAAAAGGATAGTATGAAATACAAGGACGAACATTAGCAAAAAGCCCAAGAGTTTTACGCATAGTAACATTAAGGCTTTTGTATCCTCCTCCCTGCGGGGTAGAGATAGGTGCTTTGAGAAATACATCAGTACGTTTGATTGACTCCCAGGCTTCATCAGGGATACCCGAAGTATTACCTTGTAAATAAATTTTTTCACCTACTTCTATAATTTCAGGTTTAATATTGGCTTTGGCCGCTTCAAGAATTTGTAAAACAGCGGACATAATTTCTGGTCCGATACCATCACCATAAGCTACTGTAATTGGAACTGGCTGTGTCATGCTACAAATATGAATATTTTTTGGATATAACCTACGCATTATTCTGTGAGATGCCCGCAATTAAGGGTAAAAAAGTATTTCTGCGGAGATAAAAGACGTATAACAAATGAATAAATACAGCATTACAGAAAGTTTATTTTTTATCCTAAAACTTTTAATTTGCAAATGTGAAAAAAAACTTTTAGTTTTGCACCGTGTTTTCTACAATGTATGAAAAAAGTAAAAATTTTATTGGTCGCTTTTTGCTTTGGAGTGCTATTTACTGTACTCTCTGGTTGTAACAACGAAGGTTGCCGTGGTGTAGGCGGAAAGCCTCGTGCAGGGCATATCCCTAAACATAAACCATCAGGCTTATTTCCAAAAGGCGCATGGGGATACAATACAAATACTACCTATTTTGTAAATGGATAATCTTATGGTACCTTGGAAAGAAATTTCTGACCTCTCAGTTTTAGATACTATAAATAAAGACTCTCAAAATCAACCCCAATTGATTTTTAAGCACAGCACACGGTGTAGTATTTCAGCTATGGCTTTGGAAAGACTAAATAGAAATTGGAAATTTACAGAAGCACAAATTACTCCCTATTATCTTGACTTACTACAGTACAGAAACATATCTAATCAAATAGCCGAAAAATGGCAGGTACATCATCAATCCCCACAAATTCTCATTATAAGAAATGGAGAATGTATATTAAACGCTTCTCACTCGGACATATCTGTATCTGAAATAGAAAGTATACTATAATAAAGACCTTTAACCCACATATTTCTTTACCTTCATCTGTTTTTAGCATGAAGGTTTTTTTTGTATATTCGCATTCCATTTATCATTACTATATGACTAACACAGCTATCCGTCCTGTCAATATTGATATTCAAGCGTGTAAAACGATACCTGACTTGTTTGAAAATCTTTTTGCGCATATACCCCCGCAGGAAGATATGCTATATTACAAAGTTGACGGTAAATATCAGCCTATAAGCTATCAAGATTTTCAGCAAAAATTTCATGCTATTGGAATTTGGTTACAAAAACAAGGTATAGCAAAAGGAAAAACCGTAGGTATCATTATGGATAACTCTCCACAATATACCATGATAGATACAGCCATTCAATATCTAGGTGCTGTGAATGTTAGTATTTATACCACGCTCAACCCTGATGGAATAGAATACATTATTAAAGATGCAGAAATAGACACTATTTTTATCGGAACTCCGTTTTTGTTTAAACGAGTAAAAGCCGTAGCACCGCACCTGAAACAATACATAACTTTATTTGATACACCACAAGAAGATAAAGTCATCTCTCTTAATACCATTTTTGAACAAGCAAAATCCTATTCAGAACAAGATAAAAAAGCATTTTTAGACGCTAAAAATGAAATTTCCGAAGAAGATTTAAGTACACTCATTTACACCTCAGGCACAACAGGAGTACCCAAAGGGGTTATGCTTACGCATAAAAATATTGTGTCTAATACACGCTCTTGTATGCAATTTTTACCTGTTATTGATAATCGTGATGTATTTCTTTCTTTTCTCGCTTTGGCACATTCGTATGAGCGTACCGTAGGGTATTATTTAGCATATTCCAAAGGAGCAAAAGTAGCTTATGCCGAAAGCATAGAAACCCTTGCGCGTAACATGATGGAAGTACGTCCTACCATTATGCTGTGCGTACCTCGCTTGCTGGAACGTGTGTATGACCGTGTAATGAGCAATGTAGAAAGCCAAAAAAAATCCAAACAACGCATATTTCAATGGGCAATCCGAATAGGTGAGAAAAGACGCAAAAAACATGAAAATTACGAACATATTCCTATTGGACTGAATATAAAATATAATCTTGCTCAAAATTTAGTGTTTAAGAAAATCACTAAACGCACAGGGGGCAGAATACGCTTTTTTGTAGTAGGTGGCGGTGCTATGCAACAACAAGTAGGCGAATTTTTTGCTAATATGGGCATCCCCGCTATGGAAGGCTACGGACTAACCGAAACCTCCCCCGTAGTATCTGTAAATCCATTAGAAAGACAAGTGTACGGCACTATTGGAAGAATTTTACCCGGTGTAAGAGTTGCTATTCAAAACCCTGATACCAAAGAAATATACATTGAAGCAGGTTACGAAGATTATGATAAAAAAATTAACTCCCCCGAAGGTGAAATCCTTGTCAAAGGGGATAATGTAATGAAAGGCTATTGGAAACTACCCGAAGAAACTGCAAAAGTAATAGATGAACAAGGTTGGTTTCATACCCAAGATATTGGTATGTTTGTCAATGGTAGTCTAAAAATCACAGACCGTATCAAAAACATGCTCAAAACCGCAATGGGTAAAAATATCTATCCTACTCCGATAGAAAATACTTATCTTTTATCTCGTTATATCTCACAAATATTCATCATTGGCGATAAAAGAGAATACCTTACCGCGCTTATTGTTCCTGAACAAGAACATCTTAAAACAAAGTTTAATCTTGATGACACCTTTTTTGCTCAAGAAAACCCTGTCATTGAAGATAAAGAAATCATAGAATTTTTTGAAAAAGAACTTTCTCCACTTTCTAAAAAATTACCTAAATACGAAGTTGTTAAAAACTTTACTTTGTTACGCAAACCTTTTACTATTGAAGGCGGCGAACTCACTACTACGCTCAAAACTAAACGTAAATTTATTGAGGATAAATACAAAGATTATATTGAAAAAATGTATACATAAAAGAACTATCAAACTTTATTTTGTGTTATCACTTAATACTATAAGCGCATTATGATAGCAATAATCAACATTAGCATCGTCATAGTTACATTTTTCTTTATGGAATTTGTAGCATGGTTTACACATAAATACGTGATGCATGGTTTTTTATGGTATTTACACAAAGATCACCATCAAGGTAAAGAAGGTTTTTTTGAAAAAAATGATGCGTTTTTTCTTATTTTTGCTCTTCCCAGCATGTACTGCATATTTACAGGATTAGTTTATCAAGATTTTAGGCTGTACATAGGTATTGGCATAGCTCTATACGGATTAGCTTATTTTATTGTCCATGATATTATTATACACCAAAGATTTAAGATACTAACCAAATGGAACAACAAATATGTACTTGGTATACGCCGCGCACACAAAATACATCATAAGCATCTCGGAAAAGAACACGGGGAGAACTTTGGAATGCTTATTGTACCTATGAGATATTTTAGAAAAAAATACATAGAACAAAATGACTGAAAAGATAACCGCAAAAACTGCTCATTGAGTAGCGCGGCACACCGAAATAACCAGCTCACCGAAACTCTACGCCCCCGCATATACCCATTTCTCCAAAGTATATTTAAGCGTAGAGGGAAAGGCTTGCCAAAAATACTTATTGATAGAAACTGCAAAAGACGGCTGAAAATAACAATTCACAGTACAACCTTCACATTCAGGCAAACGACCCTCCATTTTTACAATTTCCTGAACCTCTTTACTATGATATAAATTATACAAGTTGTTTTCAATTACAAAACTCTTTTTTCCCAAATGATAACACGGTAAAACTAACTCATTACTCGGCGAGATAACCAAAGTACTTGAACCTGCTTTACACACAGGATTATCTATGTGATTACCCCCATTTTTGCGTAAAGTGATAAATGCTTGATTAAGATACACACCCTTTTTTCTACCCCATTCTGATAGAGTATTTAGCGTTTGATAAGATAAATGCTCACCTACTTGATTATACTCAAAAACAGGATTAAGAATCAATATCAAATCATTAGGCTGTGTAATATTTTCATAAACTTGTTCAATTTCACAAAGATTGTGTTCAAATACTGTAAATAAAATATCAGGCTTTTGACCTAATTTCAAAGCAATTTCTATACTTTGCATTACACTATCAAAGCACTTTACCCCGCGTGAAGCATCGTGTTTTTCTTTTATGCTACTGTCTAATGAAAAATGTAGCATATCAATTTTACCTTGCAATTTTTCCGCATATTTAGGATAGAGTAAAGTGTTTGTAGTTACCGTAGTAACCATACCGAGTTCTTTGGCTTTTTGAAGAAATAAAGGTAATTCTTGGTGTAATAAAGGTTCTCCCCCTGTAAAATCTACTACTTTTACTCTGAGTTTTTTCGCTTGTTCTAAATTATTAAAAACTGTATTTTTATCAGCATAGGGTGAGGGACGTTCCCATATATCACAGAACTCACATTTAGCGTTACACCTATACGTGAGGTAATAGTTCAGCAAAACAGGGTGTTTTATCCATTTCATACCCAAATATAAGACCTGTACGCTGTATCGTAACATATTTACGTAATTTTAAGTGTACATTTTTTTGAAAAGCGTATCTTTGTATCATGCTTAAAAAAGTACTGTTAATTTTTTCTATAACTTTTTGTGGCCTGATATTTTCGCAACATAGGATTTACACGCAAAACCAGATTGATAGTTTAAAGAATGTAGTTGAAGGCATGTCCGATAAGGATACGAATAAAATAATTTTGAGTATGATGCTCGGAGATGCTCTTATAGAAAAAAGAAACGGTTCAGAATACTACAATCAGGCTATGCACGTTTCTTTAAGAACAGGTTGGCTGTATCATAAAAACGAAATCAATGCAGATATAGGACGGTATTATTATATACGAGGTGAATATGAAGAAGCTATGGAGTTTGCCACAAAGGCATTAAAAGACGCTGAAGCTGAAAAAGACATAAAAGGAATTATTAAGGCAAAAAATGTAATTGGGTTAGTATACAAAGACAAAAATAATTTAGATGCGTCTATAAATACTTTTTATGAAGCCATTAGATTATCTCAAAATAGAAAAGATAATTTTTTACTTGGTGATATTTTTATGAATATGGGTTTATCTTTCAAGAAAATGGGTAATAAAGATAGTGCTTTGCATTATCAAAGGCGCTCTTTGAATATTCACTTACTTAAAAAACAAGAATTAGAAATAGCAAAAAACTATAACTACATAGGACAAATTCATATTCAGAATAACCAAAAAGATAGTGCTAGAATATATTTTCAGAAAGCACAGGATATTGCCAAAAGATTACAAGCAAATAATATTCTCATTGATGTATATAACGGACAGGCAGATTTGGAAACTCAATCTAAAAGATATAAAGAAGCCATTCAATTACGAGAATTAGCACTGAAAATGGCAACACACGACAGTCTTAAAAATGAAATGCTTACTTGTTATCAAGGATTGGCTTATGATTATGCAGCACTTAATAAAATTGACAAGGCTTTTTATTACATGAAGCAAGAAAACAGCCTTAGGCAACGAATGCTTTTAGATAAACAGGGAGACGTGGTAGCCAAATACGAAATGGAGAAACGTGAAGCAGATATTGCCTTACTTAAAAAACAACGTCTTTTTCAAAGAACCTTGTTTATAGCATTAGGGGTGGTGCTTGTATTCATTATTGTGTTTGCGGTTGTACTATACAGAAATAATCTCGTCAGACAGAAAGCAAACAAAATGTTGCAGGAAAAAAATATAGAAATAGAACTTCAAAAACAGCAGATTTTAGAACAGACCGAAGAACTGCGTGTCATGAACGAACAGTTAGAAGAAAAAAGCCACGAAATTATGGCAAGTATTCGTTATGGCAAACGTATTCAGAGTGCTATTTTACCTTATGGAGAACGTATTGCCAAAAGCGTTTCTGATTTTTTTGTACTCTACATAGGCAGAGATGGATTAAGCGGAGATTTTTATTGGTTTGCGGATAAAGGAGACGCTGTTATTATTGCAGGTATTGACTGTACAGGACATGGAATTCCAGGGGCTATGATTAGTATGATTGGGGACGCATTAATGAATCAGATTGTACATGAACGCGAAGTTTACGAACCCAAAGAAATTTTATTTCACCTTAATAATGGTGTGTGTCGTGCATTACAGCAAGAAAATGATGATATCAAAGATGGTATGGACGCAGTAATCTGTACTTGGTACCCCAGAGAGGATAAACTCCTTTTTGCTGGAGCCATGAACCCACTGTATTATGTAAATTCACAAGGTTTGCATGAAATAAAAGCCGATAAACATGCCATAGGTGGAGAGAAAAATAAAACTTTTACTCAACACACTATTTATATTCATGAACCTACTACGCTTTATCTTACTTCTGACGGCTATGCAGACCAATTTGGTGGTCCCGAAAGTAAAAAATTAGGCAGAAAACGTATGAAAGAACTTTTCTTACAAATTAAAGACATGCCTATGCACTATCAATACAATATCCTTAAAGATACTTTTGAAACATGGAAAGGACACGAAGAGCAAGTTGATGATATTCTTATCTTCGGGGTTAAATTAGGTGGTTAAATAACCGACCTAGTTGTGAGATACAATGTATATGATAGGACATTGAAACCTTATATTGATAGATGCTTTGTGACACTTGTCTTTTTTAGAAAAGTAAGTAATTTTTTGTACAAAAACGGGAAGGCATTGGCAAAGGCGGGGGATTAGAAAACACAAAAGTTCAATTTAGCACTTATGTTTATGCAAAGTACAAATGATCAGACAAGCACTTCACTCCCGTTTCTGCCAATGTAATGTTACCTGCGGTTTTTACTTATTCAGCCGCTAACTCGTACTTTTTAAGTATCTCTGTCCACTTTTCCAAATGAAAGTTCTTAATTTCAGTAGAATTTTTAGCATCTTTAATCAAGTTTTGAGTATAAACGTCTATAAATTCTTGGTAGTTGTCAATAAAACACAAGTAGTATTTTAGCGTGCTAATAATGCCGTTGGCTATAATATCAATTCCTTGCGTTCTTTTGAGTTCCAAAATATATTCTGTAACTTTCTTTTCGCTTTCTGCATTGGTAAACCCATCAAAGAAAGTAGTCAAAGTTATAGTATCCTGTCTATTTTGATATGTTGTATTTTCTTAGCAATATCAAAAATCAAATACTTGTCTATGGGAATATTATGCTTAATTTCTACAATTTCAAAAGGTTGATTATCAGTTGTATATATTTCAATATCACCAAACCCGTGCTTGTCTGACGAAGTATACACTTGCAGAATGACTAATTTTTTATTCTTGTACCTTTCAAATTTTGGTAGCAATATTTTATAAATAGCCACGAGACGCAGATGTGAACTTTATTTTGTATCAAAATGCTCTTGTAACACTCTTATAATCAAATGAATACTTAATGTTTGTAAATTCTCACTTTGCAGGTTTGTACGTTCAAAAAGTGCTTACTTTACTTTTGAAAATGCTATTAGTTTTACAAAAATGTAATTCAGATAATCTTTTGATACAGATAGAGTAACGTTTTTCCGCTTGCCGCAGTGGCGTATTTCGGAGAACCGAACTGACAACATAACACAAACTTTGATAGACGCACAGAGCTTGATTTAGCCAACCGAATCGCTACTTTTGTGTAGGTGCTGTTGTGTGCAGTGGTTCTATTCTTGGTTACTTTCAATAGTCAAAATTTTATAGTTGTCTGTTCTAAAAATGGTTTCAGTCTTTTTTCTGCTAAGTTAATGTATTCTTTTGAAATGTCGTAACCCACAAATTTTCTTTCTGATTTTATGGCAGCGACTGCTGTTGTCCCACTACCCATAAAAGGGTCAAGGATAATATCGCCTTTGAACGAATAAAGTTGAATGAGTCTAAAAGGAAGTTCTTCGGGAAAAGGCGCAGGGTGACCAATTCTTTTTGCACTTTCTGCGTTCATTATCCATATAGATTTTGTCCACTCCATAAACTGTTCTTTTGTTATGGAATTTTCCTTTTTCCCTTTTTCTCTTTTGTATTCACCTTTTGAAAAAACTAAGATATATTCGTGTATATCTCTTAAAATTGGATTAGCGGCACTTTGCCAACTACCCCATGCTGTTGAAGGACTTGCGCTTGCCGCCTTGTTCCAAATGATTTCGCCACGCATATTAAAGCCAATGTCTATCATCATTTTAGAAATATAGTCAGAAAGTGGTATGTAGGGTTTCCTACCAAGATTTGCTACATTTATGCAAGCCCGACCACCATTTACTAAAACTCTAAATGTTTCTTCAAATGAATTTTCTAAAAGTTGTAAATACTCTTTTAGTGATAAATCTTCGTCATACTCTTTTGAAACATTGTAAGGCGGTGAGGTAATCATTAAATGAACTGAGTTGTCAGGCAACTCTTTCATATTTTCTGCTGAACCAA
>CALIZB010000063.1 GCA_938028625.1 uncultured Bacteroidia bacterium
TATTCAAGGAATTTCTGCATCAGCGGGTTCTGCATGTACGTCAGGTAGTACCGTAGGTTCGCATGTACTTCGCGCACTCGGACTTTCTGAAAATGAAGTCAAAAATTCGGTGCGTTTTTCGTTCAGCCGCTTTAATACACAACAAGATATAGATTATGTCTTAAATGTATTAGAAAAAATGTTCTCTAAATCTCATCAAAACTAACTATGCAATGGATTACAGGTGTAATTGTTTTGCTTATTGGATTAAGTATCCCTTCTCATATAACACCTTATTCCAGCAGTTTTGAAATTGCAAAAAAAGAACTTAAAACTTATACTCTCTATCAAAAAGACTCTCTGAGAAAAGTAGAAGAAGCACTTTTTGTAGCTCAAGCAGAAATAGCAGATACCAGCGCTCCCAAAATACGTTATCTTGGTACAGATGTAGTTATTGATGCATCAGCTACTATTGATTATGCTGTACCTGTAATAGAACCATTACAAAATAAAACGGTCATGGTTATCGGTGAAAGTAACGTAAATGCAGGATTTACACAGTATTTTGGGGCATTTGTAAAACAGTCAGGGGCAAAGTATAAAAGTTATAGCTCCGTAGGAATAAGCATTATTACTTGGTGCAGAAGTGGCAGGTTAAAACAATTGATAACCGAACACAAACCTGATATTGTTATTTTTATGGTAGGTGGAAATGATGTATTTACTCCGTATCCTAAATACATTATTCCTGATATTGAATGTATGCTGAAAACAGTAAAAAATATACCTTTTTATTGGATAATGCCCCCTAATTTAAGGTGGTATGAACAACAATTTGGTAAAAAAACACCGCTTATTCCTGTTATAGAAGAAGTAGTGGGTACAGAAAAGAGTTTTCGCGCAGATACTTTATCTTTACAAATGGCAGGCGACCAAAAACACACTAACATCAAAGGAGGAAAAAAACTCGCAGAGCTATTTTTTATGTGGTTCAAAGATAAATACGAAAATAGTCATAAGGATACAATATACACTCGTTCAGATACGCTTATTTCAAAATAGGATAGTATACGAAGTATCTGTCTAACGCAAAAAACAAAGTAAAAGTATTGACATTAGTCTAAAAACCTTGTACCTTGCATTTTTATTTATTATCGTATGGATATACCACGAACGATGAAGGCCCTTCGCAAAACTAAAGCGGCTTTTGGGGCTGAATTAGTAGAAATTCCCGTTCCTGAAATTAAACCTAATGAGGTATTAGTAAAAGTACATGCTTGTTCTATATGTGGTACAGATGTGAGCATCTATGAGTGGAACAAATGGGCGCAAGGACGTATTAAAACTATTCCCCAAACTATGGGACACGAATTTACAGGCGAAATTGTAAAAGTAGGCGCACATTGTAATCGCTTAAAAATCGGAGATATTGTATCCGTAGAAACGCATATTCCTGATAACTACTCTAAACAATCCTTAACAGGACAAATGCACATTGCCAAAGAAATGAAAATTGTAGGTGTAGACCGTGATGGTTCTATGGCAGAATATATTGCTATTCCTGAACTTGTGGCGTGGAAAAATGATGTTAATATGCCTACACATCTTGCATCTGTACAAGAACCTTTGGGAAATGCTGTTTATTGTACTTTGGTTACACCTGTTCATGGGCAAAGCATTGCTATTTTTGGTGACGGACCTATTGGACTTTTCTCCGTAGCCGTAGCACGTGCCGCAGGCGCAACAAATATCATTTTGGTAGGTTTAGAAGATTTCAGACTTGAACTTGCCAAACAGGTAGGTGCAGACTACGTTATTAACGCAAGACATGAAAATCCTGTACAAAGAATTATGGAAATTACTAATGGTGACGGGGTAGATATTGTTTCTGAAATGTCAGGTTCACCGATAGCTATGGAACAGTGTTTTGAAGTAGTTCGCAGGGGAGGATTTTTACGTATGTTTGGTATATTCAAAGACAAAATCAACATAGATATTAACGACCATATCATATTCAAAGGTATTACTATTCATGGCATAAACGGAAGATTAATGTTTGATACTTGGTTTACGCTTTCTAATTTGTTAAAATCAGGTAGGTTGAATATAGAACCGCTTATTACGCACAAACTTCCTTTTGAAGAGTATGAACAAGGTTTTAACCTTATGTTAGAAACCCCTAAAAAATGTTCCAAAGTGGTGTTATACATAGATAAAAGTAAATTACCTAATGTATAAAAGCATCTATACATAACTGAACAAAGTAAAAACATAATCCTGTACATAAAATAGTACAGGATTATTGTATTGTCTCTTCTGTTGTTTTTTTAACTTTGTTAATATCTAAACGGAGAGATAGGTTAGGCGTAAAGCCCAAATACGTATGATAACTCATAGCAAAGTCTAATCCAAAGCCTTTGTAAAAAAAGCCTAAACCCGCATAAGCCATATCAGGATTAGTAGATGCACCAATGCGTGCAGAAAGTAATTTAGCAAAAGTATATTCAATTCCACCACGTAAACGAGGTTTAAAGTCAACGTCCTTGTCTATCATGGTGGTAATTAAGCACTGTTTATTAGGTTGATAGGATATTCCTAAGCTATACACGGTAGGAATACGTTCTTTGAACTGCTTACCTATGGAGCTACGAGTAAGGTTATATACATCTGCACCAAGTACAATTTTTTCGGATAAATTAATCTGTGTACCGAGTTGCAATGTATAAGAATATGCACTACCGTAGTTCTCTCCTATGGCTGTGTTGTGAACTTGTAAACTTGCCCCTGCATGATATTTTTCATGAAAACTTCGGGCATAACCAAGACTTGCAGAAGTTTCTCTGTATAAATCAAACCCAAAAGTAGATGCTGTTCCTATAAAAGTAGCTTTCTGAACAGGTATAGCACAAGCTAACTGTGCATATTGTAATTCTTGTAATAAAAATCTACGTTCAAAACCTGCACCGAAGGCGTATTTGTCTATTCCTGCTACAGAAGCGGGATTATTGTATCCTGCCCATACATCTTTGCGAATAGCTGTATTTGCTCCTGCTAAACCTATCATTCTTGCCCCACCAATGCCTTTGTCATTACCTGCGTGTACAAACAAGGTAAAACATAATACAAAATATACAGCTATTGCTTTGATTTTCATATATGTACAATGTTAAAACTTTTTAGCTTTCTCTAATCTACGTTCTATAACCTCCCAATTGATAATGTTAAAGAAGTTCGTTACATAATCTTTGCGTTTATTACGATATTTGAGATAATAGGCGTGTTCCCATACATCTATACACAATAAAGGAATAGCTTGCATTTGAGAAAGATTTTGATGTTTTTCTGCTTGTAAAATAGTAAGTTTTTTACCAAAAGGTTGATAGGCTAAAATTCCCCAGCCGTTAGATTCTACAGCAGTAGATGCGGCAATAAAGTGAGCTTTGAATTTATCAAAAGTACCAAAATCTTTTTCTATGGCTTTAATTAAGTTTCCCGAAGGACTTGCTTTTGCAGTTTTTGTGGGCGCTAGTCCAAACCAGAACAAAGTGTGCAAAAAGTGTCCTGCACCATGAAAAGCGGCTTCTTTACTCCAGTGTTTAACTAATGCAAAATTATTCTCTTCGCGTGCTTTTTTGAGCTCGTCTTCTGCTTTATTTAAGCCATCTACATACGCTTGATGGTGTTTAGTATGGTGTAATTCCATAGTTTCAGCATCAATGTTAGGTTCCATGTCCGAGTAAGCGTAAGGAAGTTTAGGTAAAATAAATTTACCATTGTCATCTATAATAACAGGTTCATCGTCACCGAGTATTTTAGCTTCTGCGGTTTCTACGAAAGAAGTTAATAACGCTGTACCTGCTACAGTAGCAATAGTACTGGTTTTTAAGAAATTTCTACGATTGGTCATAGTATCACAAAAATAAGTAAAAAAGTATTTACCTGAACAAAGTTACGTTAAATGATTTTCTGACAGTTGCCCCTGCACAGTTTTTAGCTTCAAAAACGCCATAATATACGCCCTCAGGCATATCCTCTTCGGTATTATACTTTTTGCCATTCCAAAATTTACCTATTTCATCTGTTTCAAAAACTTTATTTCCCCAACGATTAAAAATTTCTATATGATAATTCTGCCAACCTGTAACATCATATTTGAATACATCATTTTTACCATCATTATTGGGTGTAAATACATTAGGTAAAGCAAAAGTACAGTCTAAAAATGTGATGTTAATTTCATCTGTATCTGTACAAGTACCATTTAGACTACTGACAGTAAGCTGATATAAACCTGTTTGAGAAACTTCAATACTTTGGGTATTTTGTCCGCTGGGTTGCCATAGATATTGCATATTAGGCGATTTTGCTATAAGTACAACGTTATTACCTGCACATACGCAGGTATCCGCACCCAAGTACGCATTAGGTACACTACGCAAAACCTGAATAGAGTCTTTATGAGTACATACGCCGTTATTTGCTTCTACAACATACCAGCCTGTATCTTTTACGGTAAGTGTATCAAAATTATGCATAATCAGATTTCCATCTTTATACCATTGGTACGTATAAGCAGGATTTCCATTAGCATTGAGTAAAATTGAACTTTGTTTGCAAATTGTATCTCGTTCGGGAAGGTTTATTGTAGGAGTAGGTAAAATATTCACTTGTACAGTATCTCGCAGGATACAGCCAAAACTGTTGGTAATTTGTACAGTATACTGTCCTGCATTTGTTGGAGAATAGATTTGGTTAGTGCTTACAGGTGTTCCTCCAAAAGACCATACATAACTACTACCTACGTTTTTGGCATCTAACACAATCGGAGTACCTGAACATACATTAAGTATACTCGGTAAGCTATCCTTCGGATTAGGATAATACTGTACAAATAGTGTATCTACATCATTACATATACCATTGCTTGCTTGTAAAACGTACATTCCTGAATTATTAACAGTGATAGAACTTGTACTCCCTATTGGATTTCCATTGTAATACCATGTATAAGTAGTAGCTCCTGTTACCGTAGGGTTAAGCGTTACGGGAATACTATCACACAAACCAATATCAGACATAGGTGTAATATCAGGCGCAGGAAGGATATTAACATTAACCGTATCTAATAATTTACAACCTGATGGATTAGTAATTTCTACTACATATTGTCCTGAACTGGTAGGAGAATAGATTTGATTGGTACTTACGGGTGTTCCTCCGAGTGTCCATAGATATGTAGAACCTGTATTTTTAGCATCTAACACAATAGGTGTACCTGCACAAATACTAATATTACTTGGTAGACTATCTACGGGGGTAGGCTTATAGGTTACCCATACGGTATCTGACGCTACACAGCCTACGCTGTTAGTTGCCTGAAAGACATACATTCCTGAAAGGTTTGCTAAATGTGTATTCGTTGTGCTTACTACGGTACTTCCGTATAACCATTGTACGCTGACTGCTCCTGTGGCATTACCTATTAGATTTATAGCTTCTGTGGCACAAGTGCTTGTATCAGGTGGAGCTGTTGCAGTAGGGGGCGCATAAAAGTTTAAGATAATAGAGTCTTTGCGCACACACCCAAAAGGTGTAGTAATCGTTACGTAGTAGACTCCGCTGGCTGTGGCTGTAATAGTTTGTGTATTTCCGACAGGATTACCGAGATATGTCCAATCATACGTACTACCTGGATTTCCTGCATCTAATACTGCTGTACCATCACAATCATTGACTATATGATTAGGAACAGACGGCAAAGGATGAACCGTTATCGGAATATAAGCGGTATCTTTTACATTACAAGAACTTGGATTTTCTACTACTAACATCACCATATATGTACCTGCAGTATTGTAAGTATAAGTAGGATTAGGACTTGTGCTATTACCTCCATCTCCAAAATACCAATAGTAATTGATGCCATTAATAGACGTATTAGTAAAATTTACAGTTAAAGGCACACAACCACTATTAGGTACTGCGTTCATATTCGCAATAATAACAGGACTGGATACTTGAAAATCTAATTTAAAGATGGCATTATTACATTGAGTAGAATTATTCGTTGTTGACCATGCTCCCGCGGTAGCAGGGAATACACTATTTCCCCAGCAGCCTGCACAAACAGATTGATATACTATTCCATTTTTATCAAAACGGCTTGTACCACCATCTACATGCTCGCCTGAACTGGGGCTTACAAGGTTATTATCCCCTCCAAAATAACCTGCATAAAGTAAACTAACCGCATTTTTAGCATAAACAATAAGGTAAAAGTCTTGTCCGTCTGTGGTGGTTTGAGTAGCATTGGAGGTGGTAGTCATGCCGAGTGTATTACCTACGGTAGCATTAGCCCCTCCGCCCCAACCTGAAACATAAATCTGTTCGCATTTATCTACGAGGAATGCGGATAAAGAAAGATTTATATTGCCTGTTGTACCAAACCTTGTACTATACACAAAAGCACTTAAATTAGGATTTAATTTGCTGATAAAATGCCCTCCACCTGGTTCTGAATATACCGAACCTATCACAGGATAAGTACTACTTAACGTTTGTCCTGCTACATAGATATTTCCTGCACCATCACTTTGTACAAAATAAGTTTGGTCATAATTGCTTTGTCCTATGTAGGTAAGTTTGGTGAGCAAAGTATCTTGAAATTGTGCCACAAAACCATCTGTATTACCTTGTAAAGCACTGTATAATGCTGTGCTGTGTGTAGGCAAGTTAGTGCTACGTGTTCCACCGCATACTGTAATTGCACTATCTTTTCCAAAACAAATACCATATAGTCCATCATCATTTGAACCACCAAGGTACGTTGCCCAGAGTAAGTTTTGGCAATTAGTACTCATTTTGAAGATATATCCGTCACGTAAGCCACCATTAAAAGTGCTGAATTGTGCGCGTACCGTAGGCACATCAGTAGAACCTGTGGTTGTAGCTACATAGATATTGCCGAATACGTCAATAATAATCTCACCTCGTACATCATCACCGTAGTTTTTGTATAGTGTTGCCATAGTTGGACTTGCGGCGCTAGAAATACTTCCATCTGACGCAGAACCCCCAAGATAAGTAGAACCTAATAGTGCTGTTCCTGTACTGTTTAACTTGAATACAACAATATCTCTATCGCCCCCGTTGTAAGAATTATCATAAGCAGTAGCAGTTACAGGAAAGTCTTCTGAACGCGCTGTACCAAATACATACAAGTTGTAATTATCATCTACAATCATGCTGTGGGGCTGTTCTCGCAATGTTCCGCCAATGTACGTAGAATATAATAAGTTTGTACCATTAGCATTAAATTTAGAGATAGCAATATCCATTCGGTCATAAAAATCACCTGATGTAGTACCTGCCCATGTGCTTTGAAAAGCGCCTAAACTAACAGGATACCCGGGTTCAAAGGCTACTCCACCTGCATAAGCATTACCTAAATTATCATAAGTTGCGGTAAAGCCCCAGTTATTTGCCACAGAACCTGTATAAGATGCAAAAATCATTACAGGGTCTATGATGAGAGGGATATTTGGTAAATATCCTTTGGGAAGTTCGTAAGAAAGAATGTTTTTATTGAGTACAAAATGGCATTCTACTTCTTGTTTATGCCCGTTAATAACTTGATATGCATAAGGTTTTTTTTCAATTAACTCACCGACAGATGTAATTAAATACAAGTTTCCGTTTTTTATGTATATTTGGTTCAAGCCATTGTATTGTATTTGGATATTTTTAGGATTTCCATCTGGTTGAATAATCCAATCGTATTTGAAGTGAGTATGTTCGCTATACGCGTGCAAGTCTATATTTGGATAGATATTTTTGTAATAGAGATTTTCATATAAAGGTACATTAACTTTCCAATGGTTAGGATTATTACCCAGATAGTAGTTATGATAATACGGTAAAGGTTCTTTACCTTGTATATGTGCTTCTTGTGCGTTCAAGAAAGCCATTTCAAACGCATGATGCCTAAGTAAAACTTCATCAGGATTAGGATTAGGGTGCATTTTTCGCATATCTTCATTGTGAATTAAGCAAAAACGCCATGCTTTATCTTGAAAAAATACACTTCCTCCTTGAATGTGTGCTTTATAGTGAAAATTTTCATTCCACTGCCCTTGATTTTGTACAAAAGTAATATACTCATCAGGATTATGAGCAAATACACATAAAATATAAAACAAGAAGCAAATGAGTAATATTTTTTGTTTCACAGCTTAAAATTACAAACAAAGTATTGAATTTACAAAAATATTACATGTGATATTAGTTGATAGAATGATTAAAAATTTTGTATTCATATTTTGTCAATATCATGTTGTTTAACTTTTTCGGGTAGCACAATCTCTAATAAAATGAAATTATCTTCAATTTTTTTCAAAAATTCAGGTGTGCATATTTTTTCAGTCTGTTCTATTAAAGAATTTTTGATTTCTTCAAATTCTACCAATTCCTGAATTTGATTGTATTCATAGCGGAAATTGAGTTCATACAAACCATCAATAGATAATCTGAACAAAGTGTATTTATTATACTTCTTTGAGAGAATAAACTCAATCTGTGCATTTCTTAAATAAAACTTTTCGATTTCGCCTTCCTTACTAAACAAAGGTTTTGAAGTAGTTTTTACTTCTATGTATTCTAGTATGTTTTGATGTGTAATTTTAATATCATAAGCGGATACATCTTCATGTGTGACTTCGTAATCAGGATACTTATTTTTATACCATTTCAAAGCAATAATTTCTCCAATAGTACCTGTTACTTTATTAACAATAGCCTCCTCTTCTTTCTCTTGTGTTTTTTTCTTTTTACTTTTGGTAATATTGTCTAAATCTAAACCTTGCAGTGCAAACAGTTTTTCTAATTCATCTTTTGTAAATTTTTCAGCTATTTTTTCAATAATCTCTTTTTTATTTTCCTCTATGTGAATATTTCCTGAACCATCTGCACCTGAAAATGAATTTATGAATTCTTGTAGTTGTTCAACCGAGTAGTTTTTTGTAATTTCTAATTTTTTACGCTCCTCTTCGGGTATATCTCCTTTACTGAATAATGATAACAACTCATTTTCTGTAATAATTTTGGTATTTTTGTAATCATTTAAGATTTGTAGAATAGTTTTACCATTATATCCACTAGGGTAAACATATAAGGTTTGTTTATTTTCATCATAATACACGTTGTCAAATTCACCTTGTTGAATGTATTCTTCACATGCGTAAAACTTATACTGTAAAGGTTTATTAACAAGATAAATTTTTCTCTCTAATGATCCTTCTTTTTTACATTCCTGATAAGCAAAACTTTCCCATTCTTTAACCAAACTGCTTTCAGGAGTAATAAATTCTGTGCGAATAGACAATTTAGAAATACCTTGCTTTTCAAAAAAGCTCTCTATTTTTGTATCTTTTACTGCTATGATATTACGGTTTTTATTTTTTTGTTTAAATTGTATTGCTACAAGATTAAATACTTTTTGTTCATCACATTGCTGTGAATAAACATAAAGTTCGTTATTCTTATTTATAGGCATATACGCGTACTCGAAACGGTTATTCTTCCAATCATGATAATATACAAGATGTGAAGGCAATTTTTGATAGTGTTGAATGTAAAGTTTAATAAAATATTGTACAATTGAGTAATCCTCAATATATTGTTTTTCAAGATATGAAAACGTATTTTCTATAAATAACGTATTTATAGAGTAAGCGTCTTTAAAGTCATTTTCAAGTTCTTTTTCAGTTTTATTTTGTAACAGTGCCTTTCTTAATCTGATAACGGGGCTATTATCTTTTTGTGTGCTTGTATTTTGTATAAATTCAGTATTTTTTTTGTCTTGATTTGCCCATTTTTGTATAGGTTCAGGTAATATTTCCTGTGGTAGAATGTATTTTTCATTTTCTTTTTGCTCTAACCAAAAATAACTTGTACAGGGTAAACAAAATTCAGGTAAATTTTTTAATACTTCCTCAAACGTGTAGAATTCGTACTTTTTTGCTATATCTGCTATTTGTATCCAGTATTGTATTTTTTGGGCTTCATTAGTAGGAGTAGGAATGTTCATGCAATATGGAGGAATCTGATTATTTTGTTTTTTTTGGGCATATAAAAGCAAAAACACAAATTGATACACAGTACTGCACTTTTGAGTATTACTTTGCCAGTGTTGAATAACCTGTTCGGGGTTGAATTTACTATTAGCTTGAAAAAAATCACCTGTTCCTTGCTTAACTAATAAACGCCATTGTTTGTAGATACTATCTAAACTTCTTGTTTTCTCTTCATATTCAGGGATAAGTTGATGCAGTTCAAAAGAATGACTACCTAACATAACTGTATTTATATATTCGTAGTCTTTTATAGGTTTTCCATCAATGTATGTACTACTTTTGAGTTCAGTTAATTTGTTTATGCTTTGAGATAATTCAAAAAGTTTTACTTCATAGCTATCTTTGGTATATTTTTGTGTAGAATAAAGGTCAAATCTTTTGACTTTTTGAAAGTATCGTATTTTTACGTTGTTGCTTTGCTGTAAAATAAACTCTATGAGACGAGGTTCTTCACCATATCTATCTATCAGTTCTGTAGCAAAGTTTTCATTTTCAAGTTTAAGAATAGTATCCCGTTGAAAAATAGAAGCAAGTGTTTCAGGTAAAAGAATATACTGTTGTGTACTATTTAGAAAATCTATCAAATATGAATTTTTTGCATAGTATTGAGTTATATTTTTAGGTTTAATGTAAAGTACATAAGTATTATTCTGTTGTGTAAGGTAAAAGTAATTGAGAAAATTATCGCTGTACAGAGAATAAAATAATTTAATAAACTCATGAGAAACTTCAAAGTATTCGCATGTAATAGTATCGGTTATATTCTTAAGAGTAGTGTTATGAATATCAAATATACTTTTGTGTTCAGTAATAATAGATATGTCCTTGTATGGCAAAAAATTATATTTATTATTGCATTTTTGTAGAATAGATACAATTTGGTAGTATTGATTTTCAGAAAATTCATTGAGTTTATGATGAAAAAAAACATTTTTAGCAGATACAAAATTGCCATTTAGGTCTATCAAGCAATCAATTTTTAAACTTTTTGGTTGAGATGATGATTTAGAGAGTTCTGCAAGTTCTTGGTATAGTTCGTGGCTAAGTTGAGTAAGAGTATTTTTGTTTTTTTCAAGGATTAAATGTTTTATAGTGCTCCAGTTTTGATGGATATGTTCAAGGAGATTTTTCTGCTGTATTAGATATGGTTCAAAATCTTTATAGTAAGGTTCAGTAGCATGTAAGCGAAATGTAGCTGTTAATTCAGGTATTTTGTAATGATAATTCTGAATAAGTTTATTGAGTGAAGTAGATTGGCCAAGTGTATTTGTAAATAAAGGAGTATCAGCAAATTTTTCTTTTTCTTCTTTATTAAAATGCTTTTGTATAACCTTAAATAAAGTCCATTTATCATCATGGGTAATTTTTGTCGTGTCAAGGGTTTTAATTATTTTATCAAAGAGTTTATTTTTATCTTTTTCAATAGTTTTAATAATTTTTGTACATATATCATTGTTTTGTAATACAACATTACACAATATAGCACCACTTTTTGTAAGTATATCCTCCAACTCGGCAAGAATAGGTGTTAAAATAAATACTTTAGAATTATCATCTATGATTTGTTTAAGGGTGTAAAAACTATGGTCTGAAGCATAAAAAATAGGGTAATTTTCAAGTTCTTGTATATTATCATCAATATCATGTAAAAAAGAAAGATATTGATTAGAAGAGAGTTTTTTCAGATATTTTTGTACTTCATTTATATCGGCTTTCTGTACTAATTCTGCTACAGAATATTGAACAATTTTAAATTTTTGGATACATTTTTTATACAGTTCTGAGTCTATTTCGGCAAGAAAATGTAGTTCTTTTAATCCTATATCTGTGGGCTTAATTTGTGATGCGTGTTTTTTGGGCTTAATACATATACTTTCTTTTGGGTAGAGTTCACCATTTTCGGCGGGAATATGTGCTTCGGCTATCTGATGTAAGATATTATAGAATGATTTCCCTTCTTCATGGTCAGTATTTTGGGTATGTAGAAAAAGCCTTAAAAAATTAAGATAGATTTCTTTGGAATCATTAGCGATTTGGTTAAGTTTATCTTTTACATTTTCACGGATACTATCTAATGAAACATCACCTTGTTTTTCAGTATCTAAATTTTGTCGGTCTGTGGTAGTGCTAAATTCGCTACAATGAATAATACAAGGAAGATTATACCTTTCGTTGTAAATTGGAAAGTATTTATACAGAATGGGGATATTTTCTGGCAAAGTATTAGGATAAATAGGGAAAAGAAGTTTTGTAGTATCATCTATGGGAATAGTTTGAAATTTATCTTTTTTTTGAGTGAGATGGTGTTCATTGATTTGGATATATTTAAGATTATTGAGAAAATAGAGACTTATTTCTGTTTGATAGAGAAAATGAGAGTTATATTCTTGGTGCATTTTCTCATAAGTTGCCTTAGAGTTAGGAATAAATAAGATTGTGCCTTTATCAAGATAGGGGTGTATATTATATTCTTGTAAAAATTTTTTCAGAGTACTCTGGAAGGTGTTAAAATGATTAGCATCAAATAAAGAGATAAGAATATCGGGGGAGATAATAGTTTTTTGTTGTTCATTAGGCATAGCAGGGTAGTATGTATAAATAATACGTGTAAGCAAAGGATAATCAATGTTATCAAAGTCAGGTGCGGGAATAAAATTTTGAAAAGAAACATCTAATATATTTTCTATGTGTGTGAGTTTGCTCCATGAAAAAAGTATAGGTCCTTCATGCTGTTTTATGAGTGTTTGTTCTAGTCCTTTTTCATGATTTTTTTCGTTGGGACTGTTTTTGGCAAAAAAATCATATAATAGTTTTGAACCTTGTCCATACCTACCAATACTTTCTTTTTGCGCAGGTTTATCACTTTTATTTTTGAACAGAAAGCGTTTTAACTCACCTGTTTTTTCATTTTTAGATGAATTTGTATAAAAAGGTTCTCCGTTATTGATAACAAGAATGCCTGCTTCGTCATAAAAATAATAAAAATGTGTAGCTTTCGCATCATTAGCGTTCTGAATAAATTCGTATACAACCTGATTAATATAATCTTGAGCAAATTTACTGATTTGTTTTACACTTTCTTTAATGTCCGTATCTCCACCATAGCAATGAGTAAGCCATTCATCTGCGGCAGCATCACCTAATACAGTTATTGGTTTCTCTGTTCTTGTTATGTTGCGAATATATGCGTTAGTATCGCGTATTTTCATATTATTCCATTAAGTTTATTGTTCTTTAAGTAATACTCTAAATTCTACTCTACGAGATTTATCATCTGTTTCTAATTTTTTAGAATATGAAAAACCACAAGATATAGTATTATCTTGTATGAATTTAATAAGTTCTGGTTCTCTGTTATTTTTATTTACATAGTTGAGCATAAGTAAAAGTACTTTATTTGCTCTTCTGTTAGATAAATCCAAATTATATTCATACGTACCTGTTTGTGAAGTATGTCCTTCTACTCGTATTTCTTTTATACTATGAGTTTTTTGTTTAATCACTTGAATAAATTTTGGAAAGAACTTTTTTTCTAATATGAATTTAAACTCATCTTTTATACTGTCATCTCCTTCGTCAAATAGAGCTCTATTTTCAGTGCTATAAAAACGTACAGCCCCATTATGTACTTCTGCGTCTATTTTTTCTGCTTTTAGTACCGATTCTAATTCATGTTCAAGCACTGTATAGCCTGAAATATTTTTCTTTTGATTGTTTTCACTTTTAATTTCATTCTTACTTTCTTTTTCAAAATACTGATAAGCAAAATACATAGCTATAACTATAAAGATAGCAGAAAAACTCAACATAAAATCTGTATAACTTATCCAGAATATATGAGTTTCTTCTTCGTTATTCTGCTTCCTGAACATATATTTTAGAAAGTTTTTCGTTTAGGGTATCCAAAGTAGTGATAGTATTAGCAATTTCACCAACTCGGTGTTGAAGTTGGTCTACGTGAGATATGAATTCTTGCTGTTGCATTTGAAGTATTTTTATACTTTCGTTCATAGTTTTAATAGCTTCAATCTGACGCTGTATTTCTTGTGCAATTTCTTTTTCATTATGATTTAAGTTTTGTTGATTCTCAAAAATATGTTTGAACTCTATTTGCATAGCCTGTATCTGAATTTTATTGGTTTCGTTCCATTCTTTAATTTTTTCAAATAATTTCTCCATATCGTTAAGGTGGTTTTGAAGTATATATTCAGTTTGAGTTCTAAATTGTGTATCAAAGTGCTGTATGCTATGAGCAAGTTGTTGAAGATTTACATGAGTTTCTGAGGTAATGTGGTGTATAGATTGAATATGTTCATTTTGCAATTGAGAAAGAGATTGTTGTAAATTTTTTTGCTGTTGTGTTATGATTTCATTTTGAGTTTGAGCAGATTGAGTGAGTATATTTTCTGCGTTTTGGATTATGCTTTCTAATTTTTGCAAAGTTGTTTGTACATTTTGCTGCATACTCTCTTGCTGTGCGAGCAATTTTTCATTGATTTTGTCATGTTGCTCTAAAAACTGTGTTTCATTTTGTTTGAGTAATTGCTGTTGTTGCTCAATGGTATTGTTAAAGAGTTTTTCTATATTATCTGCTATATTTTTAAGGTTTTGCATCATTTCTTGCGTAGATTTATGAGTTTCTTGATACTGTACCCGTAAGAATGCCAAAAACTTTTCATTTTCTTGTTTAGAGATTTTTTCTATACTTTCTTCAATTTTATTGAGAGAAACTTTGTAAATATCTGTAAAACTGCTTTGTACGACATGCTGTACATTATTGAGTAGACTGATAAAACTTGTTTCTAACGTTGACGTTTCTTTTTGAATGTTATCAGAAAGATTTTTAATTTCATCTTTCAAAGCACGATTTGCTTCCTCTTGATTTTGTATGTATTGTTTAAAATCTTGGTGAAATAATACAAAATTTTGATGAAAAGAAGCAGATTGTTCATGAAATTTGATATTATTCTGTGCCATATCATAAAGAACTTTTTCAGGTTTTTGGTATATGTCCTGGTTAGTAGCATCTTTTACTCTTTTCTTTTCTAAATTTGAAAGCCATATACGAGAGATTATTGTAACAATAATAGCAATAACAATAGCGATAAGTGAAATTTGTAATGCTTTAGCTATCTCAGGGATAAGTTTTTGTATTGCTTGTTGATTTAATTCTTCAGCGTTGCTAAAAGCCGAAGATAAATTCCACATAGTAATTGCTAATCCTCCTGCTGTAATAACACCTGGTATGTAAGGAAGGATTACTTTAATAAAAGTTTCCTCTCTATAATAATACAAAACCAATAATAGAGTAACTATAAATACAATAAAAGGAGTCATACTTTTAGCAGAGAATAAACTTTTTTGCAAAAGTAATACAATTTTTTTAAGAAATGGTAATATTTCTAATTGTATTTGAAAACTTCACTAATTTTTTATAGTCAATGTTCTACTTTTTGTACATGCAACTCATCTTTTACCGCTACTACGGCTAATAAATGTAAATACGGTCTGTTTTGTAAGCTTTTATCTTGTTTATAGTAAGATAATACTTGTTCTTTGGCTTCTTGCATAGCTTTTTCTACTTCATTTGCTTGGTCTTTTTTAAGGTATTTTAACTCTATCACAAATTCATGATGTTCGTAAGGATTACTCGGCCTTTTGAATAACATCAAATCCGGGTAGCCACCGCTTTGTACTTCTCGCTCACTAATTACATCAAATATGCCTGCTAACATCAAATACGCAATAATCACCATCTTAACCTGTTTTTCATTAAACTGTATGTAATCTCGGTTGGAAAGACTTTGAAGTACTTTGGCTATCATCTCAAAAAATGGTTCATATTCACCGTATTTTGCCATTTTACGCACAGCATCACTCACGTCATGTCTTTTTTCACTATCAGGAATTTCTTGTTCTAATGTATCGGCATAATACTGCCAATATAATTCTTGTATCACTTTATTAGGTATCTTGAAAA
>CALIZB010000064.1 GCA_938028625.1 uncultured Bacteroidia bacterium
GCTTTTGTGATGATAGAATAAAAAGAGAAAAAATTGTAAAATTTTAGCTTTTTGATTTTATTTGCGGGTATGAGAATAGTGCACGGTGTTCTTGTTCCTGGTAGTATAAAGTTAAGTAAAGAAGACAAAAAAATTTTAGAACAAAGAAAACTCCGTAAAAAGCCTCTAACTTGGGCAGAGAAAGATGCATACATGAATTCTGCTGAATGGCGTTTGATGCAGAGGATATGGCTAGCTCGCGCGGGATATAGATGTCAAATGTTTCCATGGAAAAGAATTGGTAAAAGCGTGAGAGGTAAATATAGAGGGTATGAAATACATCATTTACATAAAAAAGCCTACCGCAGATTAGGTAAAGAACGCTATAAAAGAGATGTGATAGTATTGAGTACTTTTGCCCACCAATGGGTGTATCACCGAATACTGAGTTTCGGTAAAACTACCGTAGCAAAACAAAAAAAATTTCCGAATACTTTTCAGTGGATTATGAATTTCTGGTGCGTTCTGCCCTATCCAATAAAATGGATTTGGATAGGTCTCACTGTAATTTTGGTTTTATTTACAGTGTTGTATTATTCAGAAATGATACATAAAAGAATGTTATGGTATTCAAAATAAAAACTTGACTATCAATGTACCTTTAAAGTTGAATGAGCATAATAAACTTTTTTTATGCTTATTTGTCAAATATAATTTATTATCTTTGTATAACAGTTATAAATTCAACACGTACAAGCTATATAAATAATTCTACCTAAATTTTTACTTAGCGTAATTTTATGCCTTCTTTAAGCATATTTTTTCCTTTCTACAATGACGCAGGTACTGTAGAAAAAATGATTACAGATGCCTATACCTATGGTGGAAAACTCACGTCCGACCTTGAAGTGATTGGCATAAATGATGGTAGTCATGACCATACCTTGTCAGAACTTGAACGTATGCAGGAAAAATTTCCTGACTTAAAACTCATAAATCATGAGCAGAACAAAGGCTATGGGGCCGCCTTACAATCAGGAATAAAAAACACAACTAAGGAATGGGTTTTTTACACAGATGGAGATGCTCAATATCATCTTGATGAGTTACATAAATTATGGGAACATATTTCTGAATATGATTTTATCAATGGGTATAAAATACGCCGCTCAGATGGATTTATTCGTACTTATGTTGGCTTAACTTATAGGCAGATGACAAGATGGGTTTTTAATATTCCTATTAAAGATGTAGACTGTGATTTTAGGCTGATGAAAGGAAAGCTAATTCGTAATATAGATTTTGAATTTACAAGCGGTGCTATAACCGTAGAATTAGTAAAAAAAATGAGTTTTAAGACGGATAAAATAAAAGAAGTTCCCGTACATCATTATGATAGAATTTATGGAAAATCTAGTTTCTTTAATGTTTCGAAAATAGCCGAAACCTTAAAAGATGAAGTAAGGTTAATCAAAACTCTTAAAAAAATCAAAAAAAAAGAATATGAAAGAAAATTTGCCCTCAAAATGGAAAGCAAATTTAATGCAGTCCGGTGAGTATGAAGCTATGTATCATTCTGAAAATGAGATGTGGTGGTACAAGGGCTTGCGTAGTGTTCTCAAATATGCTCTTAAGGATATTAAAAATGCTGTTATTATAGATGCAGGTTGTGGTACAGGCAAAAACATGGAGTTCCTTACTAATCTCGGGCATGAAGTATATGGTTTTGACGTATCCGAAGATGCAGTTCATTTCTGTCACCAAAGAGGACTACAAAATATAGTTCTGGGAGATATAACCACAGTACCTTATCCAAATGATTATGCTGATGTTATGCTCAGTATGGATGTGTTAGTCCTTCTCGACGAACCTGATATTGATATTTTTATGAAAAAGACCTATTCTGTACTAAAAAAAGGCGGTAAATTACTTATTCATGTAGCGGCTTTACCCGCATTGTATTCACAACATGATATTGTATGCAGCGTGAAGAGAAGATATACTAAAAAAAGTATGAAAACTTTACTTGAACACTATCCTTTTTTTGAGATAAAGAAAATGAGTTATCGTATGTTTTTTTTATTTCCTTTGATTGCGATGGTAAAATTATGGAAGAAAAAGAAAAAAACTACTCCTACTTCTGACCAAGGTGTACCTCCACGTTTTATCAATTTTGTACTTACACAAATACAATATTTAGAGAATTTTTTTCTACGGTATATTAACTTTCCGATAGGTTCATCTTTATACGTAGTATTAGAAAAGAAATAAAGATATGCCTGTTTAGTATTTCTATTGTTTAGCTTTGATATATAAAATAGCGGCTACGCCTCCAAAAATAAAATTAGGTAACCAAACTGATAACCAAATAGGCACCTGTCCGTTACGGGATAAACTGGTTGTAAACTGAAAGGCTAATATGTACAAAAATGTAATCAACAGTCCTAGCCCTATCTTTAAGCCAATTCCTCCGCGCGTTTTACGCGAAGACAGGCTTACGCCGATAATCACTAAAATAAACGTAGCAAAAGGAATAGCAAAGCGCTGATACCATTCTACCTTAAATTTATGCAGTTCTCCTGACCCCCTTTGAGTTTCTGTTTCAATAAATTCTTTAAGTTCTTTCATGTTCATACCTGCTTCTTTAAGTTCCTTATAAATAAAATCATCAGGAGTAAATTTAAGATTAGTATCTAATTTTTGGCGTTTGCGAAACTGTTCTTTTACATGATTATCTTTGTCGTATTGAATAAAACGTTCTTGTATATTTAAGATAGACCATTCTTTTTTTTCGTTATTCCATATTGCTACATCAGAAATAAGTCTATATGTAACTTTACCTTGTTGTATTCTGTCTATGGTCAATCGGTCAGCCCGTTGGTTTTCAGAACTGTATCCTTCTATGTAAATATAAGAGTCTGAATTCAGTTTACGGTGTAAATTTTTTGCTTGATAGTTTACTTTGGGTTTTAACCAACGATATTCTACTTCTATGCGTTTTTGCGTAGCATTCGGGATAATCCAACCATTAAGATAAAAAGACATTCCTGCAATCAGCCCTGCACAAATAAGATAAGGCACGGTAAAACGGTAAAAGCTAATTCCTGAACTTAACATAGCAATAATTTCTGTTCTTGCAGATAGCCGTGAAGTAAAGTAAATAACTGCTAAAAACACAAATACAGGAGTAAGGATACCAATAAAATAAGGTATTAAGTTAAGATAATAATCTATAAAAATAACCTTGGCAGGTACAGGAATACCCCCGTTGTTTTTCCCGCCAAGATCTTCTGCTTTTTCTATGTAATCAATAGTCAGAATAACTACATTGACGAGTAAAAGCATAAAAAAGAAAGTAGTCAAAAATTTGCGTATAATGTATAGGTCTAATATCTTGAACATAGTTTTACATAGTTTTTAGATATAAGGCGGCTTGTTTTGCAAAATAGGTCAGAATAATATCTGCTCCTGCTCTTTTAATACTTAAAAGCATTTCCATAACAGCATTTTGTTCATTAAAACAACCTGCTTGTGCGGCAAATTTAATCATAGCATATTCTCCACTTACGTTATATGCGGCTAAGGGTAAATTTGAGTTTTCTTTAATAATATGAATGATATCTAAATATGCTAAAGCGGGTTTAATCATAAGCATATCTGCACCTTCCTGCGTATCTAACTGAGCTTCTAAAAGTGCTTCTCGCTTATTAGCAGGGTTCATTTGATAGGTTTTTTTATCGCCTATTTTAGGTGCAGAGTCTAACGCTTCTCTGAAAGGTCCGTAAAAACTACTTGCATACTTTGCCGTGTAGGACATAATGCTGGTTTGTGTATAACCTGCTTTATCTAACTCTTGCCGAATATAACCCACTCTACCGTCCATCATATCGGAAGGACCGAGAATATCTGCTCCTGCTTGTGCTTGTACTAATGCCATTTTAGCTAATATCGGTAAAGTTTCGTCATTAAGAATCTGTCCATTTTGTACTAATCCGTCATGCCCATCACTGCTGTACGGGTCCATAGCTACGTCTGTCATGAGAACAATTTGAGGAAATTCTTCTTTTATAGTACGAATGGCTTCTACATACATATTACCTTCACGATAACTTTCTGATGCGTATTTATCTTTTTTATGTTCAGAAATAGCAGGGAATATTGCAAAAGCTACAATTCCTAATTTTAGACTTTCTTCTATCTCTAAAAGTATATTATCTAATGACAAGCGGTATATACCCGGCATAGATTTTATAGGTATTCTTTGCTGACTTCCTTCCACTAAAAACAAAGGATACAGCAAATCTTTTGATGTAAGCCATATTTCTTGTACTATATCTCGTATAGCCTGAGATTTTCTGTTTCTTCTTGGACGGATATTCATACTGCAAAAGTACAGTAAAAATCAGAACTGTTATTTCTTTATGAATATGTATTCAAAATTATTTGCATTTCGGCTTCGCTCAATGGACAATTTCGGCTTCGGTTGATGAGCATGCCGAACCATGCTCAATGCCCAAGATTTTTTGATATTTTTTATTTTTGATTAAGTATGTCTTTAAAGAAATAGCTAATAATTGCATAAATACATCTAATTTAAGCAAAACGTTTTAGAATATGCTTTGAAAACTGTAATAATGGCTTAAAATATACTGCAAACAATAGTAAAAACAGTACAGATACTGTGTATATTTGAGGAACATGAAAATATCCTGCGGCAATAACCATAAGCAGAAACAACAAAGGCAGATAAAACAGTTTGACCCAGTTAAAATAAAACTGAAAATGCTTTTTAGAACCCCAGTAAAAGGTAGCCATCATGAGAAATTTCATCATAATTACCGTAGCAATAGCCCCATATACGCCGTATTTGCCAATCATAATGGGATTAAATATCATTTGCAGTACTGCACAGAAAGCAAAGTAATAATTCATAATATCTGTTCGTTTGAGATACAACAAAGTATAATAAAATATACTTAATAACGGTAGAAACACATAGCTTGCCGCTAAATACGGAATATACTCAAAAGATTGATAAAAAACTTGCTTTTTAACCACAAAAGGGATTAGAACAGGTAACAACACAACAGCCATCGCAATGGAAAACAAAGTAACTAATGTCATTACATTAAAATAACGGTTTATTTCTGTATTGGTATGCGTAATATCCAGTTTTTTCCATGCCTGATATACCTTGGGCATAACCGCATTACATAGACCTATAACTAAAAGTTCTATGGGGGCTACACACTTGGTAGCAAAATCATAAATTCCTACTTTGCTTGTATCCAGATAATGATTGATGACATATCTGTCCAAATAAAGTAGAACCCACGCAGAAATAGAATATAAAGTCATGTGGATACAAAATTTCCACATTTTATGCAAATAAATATACTTGAACTTTACTCCATATTCCTGTATAAAAAATGCCAATGTTAGAAGAAATAGGATAAAGACTGCTCCAAAACGCCCTGCTATGGGTCCCCATAATGTATGGGGAAAAAAATACAGCCCTCCGCCTATAAAAAGAACTGTTAATAAAAACTGACTGACATTGATATAAAAAAAACGCACTGCTCTTTGCTGTGTAATAAGCAATCCTGTATAAGTTTTGAAAAAACTGTTCAATACACTACTTAATAAAGATAGCAAACCAAAAGGAAAGAAAGATAAACGAAGTAAAGATTGAAAACTTAATGCGCCTAATACAGAAAAGACAACTATAGAAAGTATTCCTATACCAATAAGGGTAAGATATACGGTGGAAATGTATTCTTTGAGATGCTTTTCATGTTTCTGGTAGTCAAGATAAAAAGTACGTACAGAACCGTCTAAACTAAAATTGGCAATAATCTGAGTCACAAATCCGAAGGCAGTGTACAATGCTATTTCGCCCACCTGTCCCTCAGAGAGAACCGCCGTATAAAGTGGTAGAAGCAATATTGGGGTAGCCAAAGGCAATGCCCCTACTATTGTGTAAATAATAGAGTGTGCAAAGAATTTTTTGGAAATCACGGGTTCAACCTTGTTTGGTTACAAATGTATGAACTCTAACGTATTACCATAGATATCTTTGGTATAAAATCCTACACTACCATCACGATGTTTTTCTACGTGTGCATTAGCAAATTCAGGCTTTTGTAAAATAGCTTCCAAGTCTTGCGGTCCTATCTCTATACCGATATGCGGTTCATGGCGAGTACTATCTCTACGTAATAGAGCAATTCGGTTATTTTTATATTGTATTAAACCCCAGTCATAAGACTCATACTTTACTTCAAAAGGTAAAATAGATTGATAGTATTTTACAGCTTCTTCTATACTGTCTACATATATGGCTACGTGCATAAGAAACTTAATAATTATTTGCAAAAATACAATATTTGTTCTGAGAAACCTAACAGATTTTACAGGAATAAGATTAAAAAAACATCTTCTGTATTGTGTCATTTATCATAAAATAGTTGTGGTTTAGAATGTGTGATAGACATGATATTACGTTGTTGGAACATTATCTTGATGGTTGGTAAGCAGTTCGACAAGTTCACTGTATCACCTGCCGAAGCATAGCGGCACCACAACCAAAAATTGACATGTATGCCTTCCGTAGTGCAGTGGAAAAAAATGGCTGGACAAGAGGTTCTGTACAAGATGGGGGGCAGTGTGGCTTCTTATTACAAACCTTTGCTAAGTGTGGATATTGATGTGTTTATGAATATCTATGGTTTTTCCGTTGACGGTTATGAATATGATGATGGGGTAACTGTGGAATCTGTGTATTTTGTAAAACATGGTGCGGTAAGTACAGGCAATTACAGCTATGATGAGCCTTATGATGAAGAAGACAAACGCCTGATGCCTTTTGAAAAAGTTCCGCCTATTATTTATTCCGAAGTTATGATGGAAATAAAACAATTAGAAAATTTAGCAAATGGGGAATTTGACGATGAAAATGAATAAAAATATACTTTATATTTGGTAGTTTATACATAAAGTTGTATATTTGTGCAATAATACATTTGTGTTGGCACACTATTTGAGAATAAACGTACATTAACTTTTAACAATTATGAGAAAATTACTTCTTTTTGTATTCAGTCTTGCTTTTTTTAGCAATGTATTTGCTCAGGACGACATGATTTCTATTGCCAATCTTGCCCGTAAGGTAGAAGGGCTAAACATCGGAGATAAAGCTCCTGACTTTGTAGGTACAGATGCTGTTACAGGCGCGCAAATTCAGTTGAACCGCTATCGTGGTAACAATAACATTTTGCTTATGTTTTACAGCAATGCTTTGTATGCTGCTGCCGAAGGTTCTGATGCTCCTTTGCGTCAGGGCGCTTCTGACCAGATTGCCCAACTCATTGAAGGAATGATGAACAGTGCAGACCCTAAAAATAAAACTCTAAAAATAATTTTAGTAACTGGAGATACACAGGAACAAATCAAAGCACTTGTAAATCAAAATCCTAACCTTACTAAAACAATGAACATCATAAGAGATGAGGGCAACCGTATTATGGACAAATATAACTCCTCCTTCAAAATCAATAAAAACCACCCCGAAGTAAAAGAATTAGTCAGCAAAGGACTACTAAAAGTTAATCCCAAAGATGAGTATGTTACAGGTGTTGTGCCTATTATGTACCTCATTAACCGAGAAGGCAGAATAATTTCTCAATTTAGTGCTTTGAACTTTGAACGCTTACAAGAAGCAGGAGTTAACCCTGAAAACAGTGTAAGTTACTCACTAACCTATATTACCAGTAAAATAATAGAGTAATTTTGTCTGACATAAAATCCGATATTACAACACGCTTGCTTTTTTAGGCAAGTGTGTTTTTTTGTAAATAAACGTATATAAAAAACAGTATAGTTTTTAAGGCAAGGCATACATCTTAAAAATAACCTTCTCATTTATTGCGTAATAGTAAAGTTAACTTGTAACAATAAAATTTTTTGTACTTATTTGTGTTTTATATGCAAATGCAAAATATGAATGAACCCATTCTTACTGAAAACAAACAACGTTTTGTATTATTTCCTATACAGTATCATGAAGTATGGGAAATGTATAAAAAAGCCGAAGCTAGTTTCTGGACAGCAGAAGAAGTAGACCTTGCTCAGGACTTGTCTGACTGGGAAAAACTCAATGAAGGCGAGAAACATTTTATTTCCCATGTACTTGCTTTCTTTGCTGCTAGCGATGGCATCGTGAATGAAAACTTAGCTAGTCGGTTTGCGAGTGAAGTACAAATACCTGAAGCACGCTGTTTCTACGGTTTCCAGATTGCGATTGAAAATATCCATTCTGAAATGTACAGTTTACTTATTGATACGTACATCAAAGATGATAAAGAAAAAAATCGTTTGCTTAATGCTATAGAAACTGTACCCTGTGTACAGAAAAAAGCTGAATGGGCAATTAAATGGATAAACAACACAGACTCTTTTGCAGAACGGTTGATTGCCTTTGCGGCAGTGGAAGGTATATTCTTTTCTGGTAGTTTTTGTTCTATATTTTGGCTGAAAAAACGTGGACTTATGCCTGGCTTATCCTTTTCAAATGAACTCATTTCGCGAGATGAAGGCTTACACACGGATTTTGCTTGTCTGATATACAGCATGTTACAAAATAAACTGCCTGAAAGTCGTATTTTAGAAATTATCACAGATGCCGTAAAAATTGAACAAGAATTTATTACAGACGCTCTACCCGTAGATTTGATTGGAATGAATGCTCGCCTTATGGCGCAGTACATAGAATTTGTAGCCGATAGACTTTTAGTAGCATTAGGTTGTAATAAATACTACAAGGTTAGTAATCCTTTTGATTGGATGGAACTTATTTCTTTACAAGGTAAAACAAATTTCTTTGAAAAACGAGTAGGCGATTATCAGAAAGCAGGAGTAATGGCAGACAAAAAAGAACAAGATTTTACTCTTGATGCGGATTTTTAATAAAAATGAGTGTTTAAGCAACTCAATAAAAAAGCTGGTTATACATATAGCCAGCTTTTTTGACGAGATGAGCAATAAAATAATTTAGAGAATAAGATTAAATAAATACCCCGATATAATAATACAAACCGTTACCACTGTAAAAAATATAGCTATAAGTTTTATAGACATTACTTTTTTAAGTAACATAGCTTCAGGCAAAGAGAGTCCTATTACACCCATCATAAAAGCTATGGCTGTACCAAGTGGTATACCTTTTTGAACCAAAACTTGAATAATAGGTAATACTCCTGCGGCATTGCTATACATAGGTATAGCTAAAATTACAGCTATTGGTACAGCTAATGGATTTTTTTTATGAATATATTGCTCAAAGAATCCTGTGGGAATATAACCATGCATCAATGCACCAATAGCAATACCTATAACAACATACCAAAATACATTTTTTACAATACCTAACGCTTCTTTAATGATTTCAGGTAGTCGTTGTAAAAAAGTCTTTTTCTCTGCTTGTAGCTCTTCCTCTGTTTGAGCATTTTCTAAAATATTTCGCACCCATTCTGAAAGTAATGTTTCAAGTTTAAGTTTTCCTAAAATAAATCCGCTGATAGTACCTAATAAAATACCGCTCGTAACATAAATTAAAGTAGTCTTTAAGCCAAACATTCCGATAAACATGGCAATAGCTACCTCATTAACCAATGGCGAAGTAACTAAAAAAGCAAAAGTAATCCCTAAAGGAATACCTCCTTTCACAAAGCCAATAAATAAAGGCACAGAAGAGCATGAACAGAAGGGTGTAATCGCACCAAAAGTTGATGCTAAAAAGTATTCTAATCCATACAGTTTATTCCTAGATAAAAAATTCCGAATACGGTCTATCGGAAAATATGAATTTATGATACCCATTATGAAGGTTATCATAAAAAGCAAAATCAAAATTTTGAAAGTATCATAGATAAAAAAGTTCAAAGAACTGCCCAAGTGAGACTCTTGAGCAATTCCGAACACATGATATACTAACCAATCTGCAAATTTTTGTATCCAATTGAACATAATCAAGTAATTTTTAACAGCAATTTGTATTAGAACAACAATCTCCTGATGTATTCAGTATAGAGGAGGTATCGCCTTTGGTTGGAAAACCTCTTTGTACCCATCGGATAATGCCATGTTGCATGTTCACTACATTTTCCTTATCATAACCATGATTAAGTAAGTAATACGTAGCTTTTAGACTTCTACCTCCACCTTTACATGCCATAATCACTTTTTTATCTTTTGGAATTTCTTGATATCTCTCCTCAAATACACTCAGAGGAATGTGTATCAAATTAGGAACATCATACGCAAGAGTTTGTACTTCTTCCTGCTCGCGTACATCTACTAAAATAGCGCCCTCGGCTATCCATTTTTGAGCAGTGGTAGGGCATATTTCCTTTGCTTTTTCTTGTATTTCCATATATTTTAAGTTAAGATTGTTTTAGAATTTCTATAATTTCATTAGTTTGGGCTACTCTACCTTTAATTTTGATTTGCTCATCAACTACTAATACAGGAGTAGTAAGCACATTATAAGCCATAATCTCTTGAATATCTTCTACTTTAATTACATTGGCTTCAATGTTAAGCTGCGCGATAGCATCTTTAACATTAGCTTCGGTTTGTTTGCACTTGGAACAGCCAGTTCCTAGAATTTTTATAGTTTTCATATTAGATAAGCGATTAAGTTTTTTATTTAGTATTTCGTAAAAATACGAAATATATTGCATTATACGAAAGTATTGTAAAAAAAGTTTCTTATTCTAGTTTATCTTTAAATAATTGTTCAAAAAGTTGTTTTGCTTCTGCCCAATTTTCTTTGTTAATGCAGTATTTAATTGTAGGCGGGTCAATAGTACCTTGTATCAATCCTGCTTCTTTGAGTACTTTAAGGTGCTGAGAAACCGTAGAATTTGCAATAGGTAATTGTTCAGAAATATTCCCTGCAAAACAAGCACATTGTTTTTCTAAAAAACGAAGAATAAACACACGTATAGGGTGAGCTAGCGCTTTGGCATATTGAGCTATTTTTTTATCATTTGTATTAAACGGTGTAGGTTTATCATTTATATCCATTTTAAGAAAATTAAAAGATAATAGACACCTGTAAAAATAAAAACAATTCCTGTAATATACCGCATCACTTTCTCTACTTTTTGAATTATATTAAAGGTTTTACTTACTTTTTGCATAGCAAAAGCCATTAAATAGGTAAAAAGTAAAACAGGTAAACCTGTACCTACTGCAAAAATTAAAGGTAAATAAAGTCCTTTGCTATTAGTTACAGTCATGGGTAAGAGCATACCAAAATACAAAGCACCACTATACGGACAAAAAGCCAAAGCAAACAAAATTCCTAATATAAAAGCACCCCAAAATCCTTGCTCTTTAAACTTATCTGATATTTTTTCTGTAAAGTTGATTTTACCTATAAAGTTTAACTTTATGACATTAAGCATAATTAAACCTATAACTATCAAAATAGGTGCTAGATACTTTTCACCATTACCTTAAAAAAATCTCGCAACATAAAATTTACTTGCTCCAAAATAGATAATTAAACCTATTAAAGAATAACTAAAAGCACGTCCTAATGTGTAAATTATTCCACTCATTAAAACATTTCTTTTATTAGTAAAACCTTTGGCAATATACGCTGTTGCTGTAATATTAGTAGCCAAAGGGCAGGGAGAAATAGCGGTTAATAAACCCAAAGCAAAGGCCGCTAAAATAGGAAAATCCCTAGCCTGAGCTAAATCATTAAGCCATTCCATAATTTTATCTTAAGGCTTTATTTATTTCTTCTCTTATTTTTTGATTAAATTTATCGCTATTATTCACATTCATAAAAGCGAAATCTGTTAAATCTACTTTTAACTTTTTATCTGCTCTATAAATCCAAAGGGCAGACCCCGAAGCCTCAAATTGCTCAGCTATTTTTGCATTTTTAGAATCATCTACGTTAATTGTTTTGAAAACAACTTTACCTGATTTAACTTCAGAAGCAAATTCTTTATCTATAAGATTCTTTGTGGATTTTTCAATCAACAAGCAAGTTTTGCATCTATGGTTAGAATGAAAATCTATAACTTCAACCGTTTGTGCAAAAAGACTATTAGAAACCATAAATATCAAGATAACTATGGTTAAAAACAACATTTTTTTCATATCTGAATACGTTTTAATTTATGATACAAAAGTAATTAGTATTTCGTAAAAATACAAAATATTCTTCAAAAAACTTTCAGAGTTTATTTTATCTCATTCATAACTTTGATTTTATTTTTTAGCACACTTTACACAAAAACGGCTGTATGGCGCTAGTAACATTCTTTGTTCAGGTATATCAGCTTTACATTTGGCACATTTACCAAAATCGTCATTATATAGATTTTTTAAGAGTATTTGTAGCCCTTCTAATTTTTGCTGAAGATTACGCATAGCTAACTCGTTCACACTTTTATTGTTAATAGCATCCATTCTACTAATTCTACCAATAGCATTATCAGGGCTTATAGGCTGTACAGAATCAGAAAGTTGGGCTATTTCCTCTTCTGTTTTTTGTATTAAATCTAATAGTTTAAGTTTAAAGTCTTCTTTATTCATAGTTTATTGATTACAATTGCCTGCATTTTTATTTAAGATGTCTGTTTTGACAAAGTCGTTTTTTAGAATAGGACTCCACGTAAAGTTAAGCATTTTTTTTATCTCAAACATAGTTTGGGGATCATTTTTTTGTAAAAACCGCATATATTCGTTTTCTAATTGCTTTAACGTATCTAACTGGCAAGGAGATAATTTACCTTTTATTGCTTGACTTCCCATTTCGTCAATAATAGCGGGTTTGATGTTGGGTTTTCTAATAATGTTTATAGTTTTTTGGTTATCTATTCTCTGCACAATATATAAACCTTCAAAATCATTAGATACATAAAACGTTCCGAACTGGTACCTTGCCCCCGTAAGATAAATAGCAAGGTCTGTTAAACAAGGTGAAGATTTACTAACAATACGCAAGTTTGTACGGTCTATAATACTATCAGGAAAAAGTGCGTACAAACCATATTGTAATGCAATAAAACCTTCTACTAACCCGTCACATAAATGCCCATGAAATTTTGTAACATCTTCAATTTGTATATTTTGTATGTTTCCTAATCTTCCTTTTGAAAAATCTGTATCATTTACTTTAAGAGATTGTGCCAATGAAAAATTTAGAGTAATAACAATGCTCAAAATGGTTATTGAAATATATTTTTTGACAATTTCTATCATAATTTCGTAAAATTACGAATAATTTACATATCTAAAACAACCCAGTGTTTTTCAGTAGTAAGTATAATTTTAATTCATGGGATATTCTAACCATATAGTAATTTTAACTATGCTTACTAAGCAATAAAAACCACACCCTTTTTAGATGTGGCTTTATTTATCTTTGAATACAGTATGAATAATTTATTGTAGCTTACTTAGAAACTGTTTGTAAGCACTGTTTTTTACCTCATCAGCATTAGGAAAGCGATTTAATCCTTGACAAGTTCCGTACCTGTCCCCTTGATAATTCACCAAATCATACATACGGTAAGTATTTTTGCCGTCAGTATAAAAGTGATAATTGAGAGAAACATATTCAAATACGGGGGTTTTGTCAGTGTATTCATCTTTATATTTTTTGGTTTTGATAACACCGTTTTTTACATCAAAAGCACCGATAAAATCAAAAGTAATTTTGACAGAATAACGAGTTGCGTCATATTCGCAGGGTACTACGGTTGCAGTTTTTACATAGATAAGTTTAGCCCCTACTTCCCATTTATTAGCTTTGGGATTGTTTTCATCACAACAATCGCAGTAATCCATAATAAACGTATTTACAATTCTGGAAGCTAACAAATCTGCTTGCTCTTTGGTCATACAGTCGTGTGGGTCAGCAAAAACATTTTTACTTAATACACTAACCAAAACAATAAAAAGATAAATGAACTTTTTCATGCCCCAAAAATACTGCATTTTATATTCAGTATCTCTGTTAAATAATATGAAAAGAAAGGTTTATTTTACAAAAACAAGTTCTTTTTTTACGATGGTATCTGTTATTGTAAAAACTGGCATACAAGTTGATGCACAGCATTAAGAAATTGAATAAATACAAAAAAATTTGCATTTTTATTTGATTGTTTAGTATCTTTGCTTTCAAATAAAGTAGTTATACCGTATATTTTAAATCTTATGAAAAAGTTCGTAATTATATCTCTGGCGTTATTGGGATTATCCTTATCAGCATTTAGTCAAGATAGTATTGCCGATTTAGCAAAATCAGCCACAGGGTTAAATATAGGCGACAAAGCCCCTAATTTCTCTTCTGTGGATACAGAAGGCAGACCCGTAAACATGCAACGTTTACGTGGAAAGAACAACGTTATTTTAATGTTTTACAGTGGTGCTTTATATTCCTTAGAAGAAGGAGCTATCAGAAATGGAGCAGTAGACCAAATCGCAGAACTCGTAGACCAAGGACTGAACTCTATTGACGCTAAACAAATAGAAGTAATCTTGGTAACTTCTGATACACCCAATCAGATTAAAAAGCTCAAAGAGCAGTTTCCAAAATCTGACAAGTTTCACTATATCAATGATGTAGGACACAGAATTATGGATATTTATCAGGCTTCTTTCAAGATTCCAAAAAATCACCCTGATATTCAAGAACTTGTAAAACGTAACATTATTCGTGGAAATATTGCAGAAGAGTACTATGTTGCTCCCGCACCTATGATATTCCTTATTAACAAAGACGGCCGTATTAAAGCCAAATTCAGCCAGCTTAATATTGACAAAATGCAAGAAGCAGGCTTAGCCAGAGAAAATAGCGTGGCTTACTCATGGAGATACATTGAAGCTAAAATACAAGAATAATTTTATCTTTGTGTTCACAAAAAACTTATCTTAATATCTTTCATCCAAAACTAATTATCTATGGTAGTTCGCAACTTATTACTGGTGTTTTTATTTATCTCATTATGCACCGTACATTATGGGCAAAATAATAACACTGTATTTGACTGTAACAATTTATACAATGTAGAAGGTATGAAAATTGGAGAAAAAGCGCCCCAGTTTTCAGGAATAGACCAAGATGCTAGACCCATTGTACTTTCTTCTATTCTTAAATATCAGCATAAAAATGTACTGTTGATGTTTTATCGCAGTTCTATATGCCCTAATGCACAACAGCAAATAGCAGAACTTCAAAAAAAGATAGAAGGTTTTGAATCTAAAAACACAAAAGTAATAGCTGTTACTACTGAACCTATGGATAAAATTATAGAAATGGCACAAAAACAAAAAATCACCTTTTCTATTATCCATGATGGAAATCACAGAATTATGGACGCTTATAAGAGTTCTATTAAACTCTCAGAAGCTCAAATTAAACCTCTGATAGAGCAAGGAGGGCAGATAGAAAAAAACGTAAATGAAGATTTTTACACTATCCCTATTCCTGTTATTTATTTAATCAGCCGCCATGACCAAAGAATAAAAGCGGTATTTGTGAGCGACAAACAGCAGTTGGTTTATGCCGCTGAATATATTCAAAGCAAGATATTAGAATAAGAAAGAACACCTTTCGTCAGATAAACACATTTGTACTTCGGTCAGATGTGTTTTTTTATACATTTGTACTATGATACCCATTCTGTTAGTGGACGATAATCCAACCAATCTTAAAGTTTTTTCTGCCAATTTATCCGGGTTAAACTATCAGTTACTCACCGCTACCACAGGTGAAAGAGCGCTTGTCGTAGCTGAAAATGCTTTACCCGAACTTATTTTGTTAGACATCAATATGCCTGGTATCAGTGGATTTCAAGTATGCACACAACTTAAAGCTAACCCTAAAACAGCGCATATTCCCATTATCTTTCTCTCCGCTTTAGATGATACCCAAAGTAAAGTAAAAGGTTTTGAAGTAGGTGGCGTAGATTATGTTACTAAACCTTTTCAGCGCGAAGAAGTGATTGCACGTGTACAGACACAGCTCAAAATTAGTACCCTGACCAAAAATCTTGAAGCACAGAATAAAATTCTGGAAACCATCAATCAGGAAATTACAGACAGCATTATGTATGCTTCACGCATTCAGAAAGCCCTTATGCCCAACCATGATGTATTACAGTCTTATTTCCCTCAGAGTTTTGTGTTTTTTCAGCCGAGAAATATTGTCAGTGGTGATTTTTATCAGGTATTTGAAAAAAGAAACAAGGTTTTTGTCCTTGTGGCAGACTGTACAGGACACGGTGTACCTGGTGCTTTCATGTCTTTACTCGGTATGAACCTTATCAGCCAGATTATTGAAGAACGCAATATCACGGAAACATCAGCTATTTTGGAAGAATTAGATGCTAACATTCAAAAATTAGTTAATCAACCGCTTGAAAATGGTGAAATACCGCAGGACGGTATGGATATAGCAATCATAGCATTGGATAAACAAAAAAATCAAATTCAGTATGCTTCCACAGGCAGACCCATTTATCTTGTACGAAACGCTCTACTTACAGATTTGAGAGGAGATAAATATGCCATTGGTGGAGAAAAAATAGACAAAAAGTTTTTTACACACTATACTATCAATGATATACAACCCAAAGATAGGTTGTATCTCTTTTCTGACGGCATTACAGACCAGTTTGGAGGAGAAGAAAACAAAAAAATCACCTCAAAACGCTTTCAGCAATGGCTTACACACACACATACACTGCCTATGCTCGCACAGAAAGAAGCTATCATTACACTTTTTAATGAATGGAAAGGTGAAAACGAACAAACTGATGATGTTATTGTAATAGGCATTGAAATAAATTAGCTCTTTTATTGCTAATGACAAAAAAATGTTAAAATACCTTATCCTACTCTGTTAATATGCTATAATTGCATATAATTGCACCAATTATGAAAAATATCACAAAAAGAAACCTACTTACATGGATTTTAGCTTGCATCAGTGCGGTTGCTTTTGCACAGCAAAAAGGTTTATTATGGGAAATATCAGGCAACGGACTAACACAAAAATCTTATCTCTATGGAACTATGCATGTTACAGATGAAAGAGTTTTTAATTTTCCAAATAGTTTCAAAGCCGCTTTTGACTCCGCACAAGTTATTGCTATGGAACTTAACCTTGACTCTGCTCAAAACCCTGCTAATGCACTTGCTCTTATGCAATATATGATGATGACCGATGGTAGAACCTTAAAAGACCTTATCTCTAAAAAAGACTATAAAACCGTAGAAAAATTCTTTCAAAAACACTCTCCCACTCCTCTTTCTATGCTCAGTATGATGAAGCCTGTATTTCTAGTGAGTATTGTAGAAAATGCAAAACCTAAACCACAAGGACAAAGAGAAGAACCCCTAGACAAATATCTTGCTACATTAGCTAAAAATGCAGAAAAACCCGTCATCGGTCTGGAAACATTAGAAGAACAAATGAAAGCACTTAACACTATACCCGTAGAAGCCCAAGCTAAACAACTGGTTGAAGCTGTAAAAGAAGCTCAAAAAATGAAAAATAATAACAAAACTATGGACGAACTTATGAAATACTATACACAAGGTAATTTAACCAAATTGTATGAATACTCTCAAAAAAGCGAACTTAAAGGAGAAGCCCAAAAAGCTTTAATTACTCAACGAAATCATAACATGGCAGACCGCATTGATGCAAAAATTAAAAATACTTCTATGTTTATTGCTATAGGTGCTTTGCATTTACCTGGTGACGAAGGCGTTATACGTTTGTTAGAAAAAAAAGGCTATACTGTAAAAAGTATGCCATAAGCACTTCAAAACAAGGTAAAAAAAAATGCCTTTGTCTATGTAAAAATAAATGTATATCTTTGCAAAATCAATTTAAGCCACATAGTTATCGCTTGTATCTTTTTACTACATCATTTTTTATCGTATGTAACCTTTCTACTTCAACGAAGTTTATTTAATCAATGAAGTATAAGTACGCCTAATTCTAAAGCGTAATGATTACGGGTAGTAACAATCCAATTCGGAACATTGTATCCGACGAGCTATTTCAAAGTTTATTAGCTCACAACCTGCTCAATCTTAGAGTATTAAGAGATATAGAAATTCAACAGCGTTATGCAGAGTTGAGAAAAGAAGGCCTATCCGCCATAGAAGCCATTGATAAAATTCAATCTGAATATGGCTATCTACAACCCGACACAGTCCGAAAGATTGTCTATAATAGTAAAATCAAAAACCTTTCTTAACTTGTTCAAAAACGGTATTAAGCAAAGTGAAAAATGCTCACTTTGCTTTTTTACCTTGTAAATATCATAGCATTGAGGGTTTAATCTTACCTTTGTGCCATGAACAACGCACCCATAGGCGTTTTTGACTCAGGAATTGGTGGTTTGACTATTGTTAAAGCCATTCAAAAGTATCTACCTAATGAATCCATTATTTACTTCGGCGATACTGCTCATCTACCTTACGGCGATAAATCCCCTGAATTGATACAAAAATATGCCGCTAATATTGCTTATTTTTTAGTACAACAAAAAGTAAAGTTGATTGTTATTGCTTGTAATACAGCATCTGCGGTAGCATTAGATATCGTTCAGAAAATAGCAGGAAATATACCTGTTATTAACGTCATAGACCCTGCTGTAAAAATGGCATTAGAAAATACCTTAAACTATCGTATTGGCATTATTGGTACAAAAACGACTATTCAAAGCCGTGTGTATCCTATTAAAATAAAACAAAAAAGACCTAAATGTTATGTAACGGCTAAGGCTACTCCTCTACTCGCTCCTATGATTGAAGAAGGATGGGCAAACTCCCAAATTTCTGATGAAATTATAGAGGCATACCTTTCAGAAACTACTTTTGAAACTATTGACACTCTTATTCTAGGCTGTACGCATTATCCACTTATTAAAGAAAACATCACAAAGTATTTTGAAAGTAAAGTCAATGTAATAGACTCTGCCGAAGCCGTAAGTATAGAAATAAAAAACCTACTTGATGAAAAAAAACTATTTTCTGACCAATATAATATTCCCCGACATATTTTTTACGTATCTGATTTGACGGAAAGTTTTCAGCAGACCACACAGATATTTTTAGATACTCCTGTACAATTACAGGAACGAAAATGGGTAGAAAACATATAATATTGTAAATTGGCTACATTTCGGCATGGTTCGGCAAACTCACCAACCGAGCTCAATGCATCGCATTTTCTTATTTTTTGAAGGTCATTGAGTAGAACGAAGTTCATACCGAAATGCTCTTTCACCTTGTAAATTGGTTTACAACGCGTAATTGATAATTTGTAATTGATAATTGTTGTAAATTGGCTACATTTCGGC
>CALIZB010000065.1 GCA_938028625.1 uncultured Bacteroidia bacterium
AAAGGCTTGTAAAAAAATTAGTATTTGTTGGGTCAAGATTAAGGTCAACGGAAGTACCTCTGAATGCACCGCATATGGTAAGTACAGGGTTTTCTCCTATATAGATAAACTTACAATCTTTGGGTTCTACCCTAGAACCTAAATTGGCATTGTTGATAGGTAAAAAGTACTGTCCCATGTCATTTTGGTCGTAGGGGTTAATGCGCATCACAAAACCTGTACGCTGAGCTAACGTAGTAGTTGGAATACCACTGGTAAGAATAGATACATTAGGGGATAAAGACAAAGTTGAAGAAGCATAATATCCTACGGCATAAATAAACCCTTCATGGTCTACATCAATAGATGTTACTATACAAGTATCTCCTGATGAAGGGTTGATACTCATGGACCATAGGTAGCCTCCTTCTGCGCCATACATAGCTATGAACGAGGCTGTATTTGATGCACCTGTACTGTGTAAAGCTAAACCAGGACGTTCCGGGTCAAGGTATAAGTTACCTGAATATACCCCTAACACAAGGAAGTTGTTTGTATTATCATCTTGAATAATTTTATTTAACTTGACTTTTGCTTGATGATTTTAAGGCATTTACAAAGTAAAATTCGTTAGAAACTTGCCCTATCACGGGAATTTCAAACAACAATGTGAGCAGAAACACAAGTGAAATATTTTTCATAATCACAAAAATAGAATATAACATAGTGTATTATTTTTATTTTATTCAAAAAAGAGTAGTAAGTTTTTGAAAGTACAGTTCTGTTTTATGGATATCAAAGAGAGGTAATTAAAAAAATAAACTAAACTATTAAAGTAGTTTAGTTTATTTTTGTGGGAGCGGAGGGATTCGAACCCCCGACCCTCTGCTTGTAAGGCAGATGCTCTGAACCGACTGAGCTACGCGCCCTTATTTCATGAATAGGACTGCAAAAATAATATTAACATTTACACTTGTCAAGTAATTTATGAAAATTTTTGAAATAATTTTTTAGTATTTCCTATACCATTTTCATTTACAGGTACTTTTAAGGTAACTAATGTCCCTTTATCTAATTTCTCAAAGAACAACAAATCTTCGCGGTGATACAGTTTTTTTAGTCGGCTTTCAATATTATTAATCCCTGTGCCTTTGTTTTTACGGCTTAGGTCTATTCCTGAGCCATTGTCATATACTTTACAGACCAATTCCTCGCCTTGAATAAAAATATCAATTTTTACCTGCCCTACATACAGCACATTGGATAAACCGTGTTTTATACAGTTTTCTACTAGTGTCTGAATGCAAAAGGCAGGGAGTTCTACTTTTTCAGCTTCGGGTTGTACAGAGATAAAAACTTCTAGTTGCTCGCCAAATCGCAACTGTTCAATATCTAAATAGCTTTTTACCAAAGACATTTCGTTGTTTATAGTTACAAAATTTTCGTTGGAGTATTTAAGGGTGTATCTAAAAATAAAAGCTAGTTTTTCTACGGCTTCTTCTGCCAAATCAGGCTTGTAATGAATAAGTGCGCTGATAGTATTGAGGGTATTAAACAGGAAATGCGGGTTAATCTGAGAGCGTAATGCAATAAGATTGGCTTCTGCATTTTTTTGTATCAGTACTTTTTCTCTTTCTAAGAGATACAGCACTTCTAAAGTAAGCTGTAACTGTGTAATTGCCCTTCGGATAAGTTCTACTTCAAAAAGGTTGTACACTCCTGTTTTTTTGCGTTTCAGTACCAAAAATCCTGTTTCCTGTTCATTCGGAATTTCTAAAGGAAAAACCAAACTCACCTCCTCCTGTATCCAGAAGTCTTCTAACTGAGCATAAAGTTTGAAGCCGCTTAATTCTTTGTTCCTTGACCAGAATGTTTCGTGCTGTTTGAATATCTGATGTATCTGAGATTTGTCTACCCAATTCAAGCAGGATATTTCCTTATCATAGTGCTGTGATAACCATATACTTACTTCTGTACTTTGAGTATATTGCTGTAATTCCTGAATAAAGTTTTGCAGGAGTTTGTCAGAAGAAGTATAGCGTGGAATTTTATCCAGGAAAGCCTTCATCTGAAAGGTACGTTTTTGTGCGGTGGTAATAAATAACCTTTGAAAAATATACTCATAACGATAATAAATCCGTTGGACTATCAGAACCACAACAATTAAAATCAGAACTTCAACTAAACCGTTATACGGATTGTAAGAAAAACGAAAATAATACAGTTTATCAATTAAGGCATATAGCACCAATATGAGTATAATACCTACAAAATATAAAATAGACCGTCTGACTACTAAACTTACTTTACCGAAACGAAGTAACGGATTTACTACCCAGAATGCAGGAAAGACTAAGTACGCCTGTGTCAGTAATTCATTAGCATCTGTATCCCAAATACTATTTTTCTTAAACGTTTGATTCCAAAGGAGTAATATCGTAAAAACGAGATAAACAAGAGCAAATATCCATTTTTTGTTTCTACGCTCCTCGTTAGAGGTAAATTTGTGTAGCTGATAATGTAAAACACTAATGAGAAACATAGTTTGAGTAATAAAACTTAATTCCTGTACATGATACTGAAAAGTAGAGTCCAATAAAATAACTTTGACCACTAAAAAAGTGATGCCAACCACATACAAAGAAATAACTATAACAGTACTGTATTTGATTAACTTTGAAGGTATATTTCTGAGGGTATTAAAAAACAAAACCCCTGTAATGCTGTTCCAGAGTATCAAAAGAAAAGTGAGCAACCAACGTTCTAATTTTACATTAAAAAACTGTACTTCCAATATCAGACTGAAATAACGGGCATTCTGAACAATATACCATGCCAGCACTAATGAAATAAGGCTAAAAGGTAGTATATACGTTTTTACATTTTGCTGAATAACTGGAACAAGAATAAGCCACAAAGTAAGCGCTCCTATCGCTGTAAGTACTAATACCCAGCTTTGTATCTGCCATAAAGACTTGCTCAACGGATAGGTGAAGGTAGGGTAATACCCTGACTGAATAATAATAGTGGCTTCAAAAGGACGGAACTGTTCAGGGTCATCTCTTAGTACCTGATAGATAAGATGTTCACCTGGCTTGGCATTGCGGATAATCTCATTGGCCATATCTGCCGTGTATACTTTCTGATAGTTTATAGCCGTAAGTACATCTTTTTCCTGTACAGATATACCCTGAAGCAACGTATTGGATTTAAGAATAGGATGTACGAAAGTAGCTTCTATACCCCGGGTAGTGTTTTCCCAGCGTATCCAATCAAAGCCAATAAAGCGTTCTCCCCCCCTGACGGTAATTTTGTCTTCTTTTTTCTGATAAGTTTCATAAAAAACATACTCCATATAAAAAATACTTAATAAAATGAGCAGTGTGATGATATTACGCAGTTTTTCTTTCACTCACACAAAAGTAAAATATTATTTGGTATGCAAAAAACAAAAAGCGGTACGAGTTTCTAAAATACCCCTTCAACTACGGGATAAAAACCATACTTAACCACAAGTTTCTGGGTTTCTTTGTTAGTTAGCCAAATAATGAAATCTTTGATATCTCCCTGTGGCTCCTGAATACTATATAGAAACAGCTGCCGTGCAAGAGGATAACTGTTGTTTTTAAGATTGGTTAGGGTAGGTTCTACATAATTGTTTTGGTTATAGTCTTTGATAGAAATAGCTTTAATAGTTTCTTTTTTATCTACTAATCTGCCAAAAGCTATACCATTAGGATTTTTAGCTATCCATTCTGTAATATCAGGAGAAGTATATTTAATAGCGGCTTTTTCATAATACTGATTTCCCGCCATAATTCTGTTTTTAAATAATTGGGTTGTTCCTGATTCATCAGGTAACCGTGCTACAAGAATAGGTGCATCTTTACCGCCTACTTCTTTCCAGTTTTTAACATCTCCTGAAAAAATACTTGCAATCTGCTCCGCAGTAAGTTGGTTGATAGGATTTTGGTTATGCAAAAATACACCTATACACTCCATTGCCACAGCGGTTTTTACGCCTATCGTATTGTGTTTTTCTTTTATTTGTGCAATAAAATCACCAGAGGGGGGTTTGGATATAGCACACAAATTGATTTCATTTTCTAACAATTGTTTTAATCCTTTTTCCGTATGCCCACCAGATACCGTTATGGCAATATTCGGTTTGACTTTTTTATACTCTTTAACCAATCCTTCCAGCATATCTCTCATAGTTTCCGAACCCCCGATTTTAATATCCTGTGCAGGTACAGTGACTATACCCAGATATACACATATAAAAATAAAAAACACTCTCATAGCTATTGTCATTTTTTGTCAATAAAAACGATTATTGTGCCAAAATTACAAAACTATATCTGCACGGCAAATAATGTTTTTGTTAAGAACATAAGACTGTGTTCTTTTTTATCTGAAAATACGTATTTTTTGGCAGGCACACAAAATTTCTCTATACTTGTCGCTATGAAAAAAATACACAGCACTACGGTTGTAGGAATTATTCATAACGGAACGGTAGCTATTGGGGCAGATGGACAGGCTACTATGGGCAATACGGTAGTTAAGGGAAATGTAAAAAAAGTGCGTGCTATGGCACAAGGCAGTATTTTAGTAGGCTTTGCAGGCGGTACAGCAGATGCTTTTACGTTATTGGAACGCTTCGAAGACAAACTCTCACAATACAAAAACAATATGAAACGCGCCGCAATTGAATTAGCCAAAGACTGGCGTACTGACCGCTATTTGCGCAGATTAGAAGCTATGATTGTAACGATAAATAAACAAGAAGGATTGATTATTTCAGGCACAGGTGATGTATTGGAACCTGAACATCAGATTTGTGCTATTGGTTCAGGTTCTATGTATGCGTATAGTGCGGCTTTAGCACTAAAAAAACATGCCCCAACATTGACTGCAAAAGAAATTGTACAGGAATCGCTCCTTATTGCGGCAGATATCTGTATTTATACTAATCACAATATAGAAATTCTTACTCTGGTATAAAAACAGTATTGAATAAATCAAAACAAGGTAGCTTGTAAAGATTTTACTACAAAAGTCTTTCTGTGGTGTGGTGTATAACCATATTTTTTAATAGCCTGAATATGCTGTGCAGTAGGATAGCCCATATTACTTTCCCAATGATACTGCGGATATTGTTGTGCTAATTTCTGCATATATTCATCTCGGTATACTTTGGCTAGTATACTAGCGGCGGCTATATTTTCGTAAATAGCATCTCCTTTTACAATACATACATGAGGTATATTTGCGTGTTTTCTGAAGCGGTTGCCATCAATCACAAGCAGTTCAGGAACAGGGTTAAGTTGCTCAATGGCACGGTGCATAGCCATATAAGTTGCCTGCAAAATGTTAAATCTATCAATCTCTTCTACAGATGCTGTACCAATACCATAAGAAACAGCCTGTTTTATGATTTTTTCTTTGAGTGAAATGCGTTCTGATACGGAGAGTTGCTTGGAATCATTTAGACCTGGAATATCCGTATCTTTGGGTAAGATAACTGCAGCAGCTACTACTATACCTGCTAAACAACCTCTACCTACTTCATCTACTCCTGATTCTGTACATATTGTCTGATAGCACTTTTGTAACATACAGCTAAAATACAGTTTTTATATTGAATCTCATAAACGATCCTGTTTTATATTACAAAAAAGCTAAAACCGCACAATAATGCTTGTTAGGTGTTTACACGAGGTTGTACTTTTTGAGAAAATCTATACCTACTTTAGTAATTTTGATTACTTTCTCAACAGGTATGCCTTCAGATAGCATTTCTTTAATTATTTCTATTTTTTCCTGTTCCAACTGTTCTGCACGTTGTTTTTCTTGTTCTAGTTCTTGTTTTTTATTTTCTAATTCCTGTTCTTTTTGTTTTGTCTGTTGTTTTTGTTGTTCTAATTCCTGTTCTTTCTTCGTCAATTTTTCTCTTAACCCACCTGTGAGTGCTTCTATGGTTCGCCAGGCTTCTTGTTCTGTTTCTAATTTTTTTCTCTCTTCTGGGTCTGATGCGGTATGTACGAGTATATCGGTCATGAGTTTTAATTCTTCTGTATCTATGCTGTAAGGATAATTTTTGAGAGTTCCTTCACTATCTACAAAATT
>CALIZB010000066.1 GCA_938028625.1 uncultured Bacteroidia bacterium
CGTGCTAATAAAGAATTTAGCTATTTTTTCGTTTTGCATCAAACGCTTAAAGACAAGGTCATAGATAGGATTGGCAATAATCATGGTACAAAAATAGGGAAAATATACAATTTTTTGATTTTTAACTTTTGAATGCCATAAAATACAGTTATAATATCCGATTTTTGGTTGGTCAGGTCGGAAAGATTTTATATTTTCGTGGCATGAGAAAAATAAATGCTTTTTTAATTATAGACGCACAGTATGATTTTTGTAATCCACAAGGTAGCTTATATGTACCGGGTGCAGAGCAAGATATTCAAAGAATAAGCGAATTTATTCAAAATAATACTCACAAAATAGACCATATCTGTTTAACTATGGATGCCCACCCTGTGAATGATATTGCTCACCCTGCTTTTTGGCAAGATGAACACGGGAATAATCCCACTCCTTTTACTCAAATATCCTTTGAAGATGTAGAAAATGGTAAATGGAAGCCGCGTTATTTTGCAGAACAAGCCAAAGAATACCTGCAAAAATTAGAAGAACAGGGCGAGTTTCCGCATACAATATGGCCAGAACACTGTCTTATGGGACACAAAGGAAGTTGTATAGAACAAACCCTCATAGATGCCGTAATACATTGGTCAAGACATACAGGTAGATATTATCAGATAGTCAGCAAAGGTACATATCCCCTTACAGAACATTTTGGTATTTTCATTGCCCAAGTTACTTATCCTGACAGACCTGAAACCCAACTTAATCAAACTCTGATAGATACACTCATGCAATTTGAACATGTGTATTTGTGCGGAGAAGCTAAATCTCATTGTGTAGCTACCAGTTTGAAACAAATTATGCGCTATGCACCTGAACTTGCCCAAAAAGTAATCGTATTACAAAACTGCATGTCTGATGTACCAGGGTTAGGGCATTTAGGCGAACCTATCTATCAAGAAGCAAAAAATATAGGCGTAAAATTTGCCAATATTGAGGACATTACTTTGTTCTAACTTTGCTTTTGCATTTTGTTTATTTACTTTTGTGGGCAAAACTTTTAAGCACTTTCTTAACTATGGAATTAAAACCACTAACCGCTATCAGTGCCATAGACGGCAGATATAGAGATAAAGTAAAGGAGCTATCCGTTTATTTTTCTGAATATGCTTTGCATGTATATCGTGTAAAAATAGAGATTGAATATTTTATTGCACTAACAGAAATACCTCTTCCCGCGCTTGTGAATTTTCCATCTTCGGCAGCATCCGCTTTAAGAAATTGGTCTAATCACTTAAATTACAATGAAATCCGTGAGATAAAAAGCATAGAAAAAATCACCAATCATGATGTAAAGGCAGTAGAATACTTTATTAAACAAAAGTTTGATGAATTAGACCTGTCAGAATACAAAGAATATGTGCATTTTGGGCTTACTTCGCAGGATATTAACAATACCGCCATTCCTTTGCTTTTGCAAGATGCCCATGAAAAAGTGTATATACCTGAACTGCAAAAAATAATAGATAAACTTAAAGAATATGCTAATTTATGGAAAAAAGTACCTATGCTTGCCCGTACCCATGGACAGCCTGCCAGCCCTACAAGACTAGGTAAAGAAATTAAAGTATTTGTAGAACGATTAGAAAAACAATTAGAACTTTTGCAAGATGTGCCTTTTTCTGCCAAATTTGGGGGAGCAACAGGTAATTTCAATGCCCATAAAGTTGCTTTTCCTGACATTGACTGGGTTGCTTTTGCTAATATGCTCATCAACCAAAAATTAGGTTTGTATCGTAGTCAGACCACAACACAAATAGAACATTATGATAATCTAGCCGCTTATTGTGATAATCTCCGCAGGATAAATATCATTCTCATAGATTTTGCTCGTGATATGTGGCAGTATATTTCTTATGGATATTTTTCCCAAAAAATAAAAGCAAATGAAGTAGGTTCTTCAGCTATGCCCCATAAAGTAAATCCCATAGATTTTGAAAATGCAGAAGGTAATCTTGGCTATGCCAATGCTATTTTTGAGTTTTTAAGTAATAAATTGCCTATCTCTCGCTTACAAAGAGATTTGACGGATTCCACAGTTCTCCGTAACCTCGGAACCCCCATAGCACACACCTATTTAGCCTTCAAATCTTTAATGGCAGGATTAAAAAAGATAGAAATTAACCTCCCCGCTATCAAAAAAGACCTTAATAACAACTGGGCAGTAGTAGCAGAAGCTATACAAACTATTCTCCGCAGGGAAAACTATCCCAATCCTTATGAAAAACTCAAAGAGCTTACTCGCGTAAATAGCAAAATTACCCAAGAAGACATACACAATTTTATAGACAGTCTGGACATCAGCGATGCGCTTAAAAATGAACTTAAAGAAATAACCCCGTTCAATTACACAGGAATATAGAAGCACAATGTCTTTGTTAAAGATTATGATACAACACTTTGTTTTTGGGTAAATTTTCTTAACTTTGTTTTTTATACTGTTATTGTTATGGAAAAATTTCTCGTACTGGTAGTAGTGTTGTTATTTATATACAATCTACTCAAACCCAATAAAAAAAAGCAAGGTAAAGCAACAGCAAATACTTTTCAGGATTTGCAGAAACTGCTTTCCAATATAGAACAAAATAAAACTGTCAGTACCAAAACAGCAAACAATAATACACCCCAGAAGCAGAATACTGCATTAAAAACAGAAAGTTATACCACACTTGAAAAAACAGATATAGAGGTTGAAACATACGAAACCAACACGTATGATGATGAAATTAGTCTGTCTGAGTATCTAGAAAGCAAAAAGAGAAGTAAAGGTTTTGAAAATTTAGAAGTGTCACAATTGTATACAAGTGATAGCATAGATACGAATACATCTTTTGAAAAAGAAGATGCAAAATGGTTAAATCAGTCTTTGAAAGACAATGCTGACCATTCTGACAAACACACAAAAAAAGCTAAACTTACTGCAAAAGACATCAAAAAAGCCTATATCACTAATCAGATTTTGGAAAGAAAATACATCTAACCTGTTAAATCTTGGTATAAAAATAGTCTATGTAGAAACCTTACTTACTTCCTAGTACAATTACCCAAAAGAAGCCTTCATTTTTTTGTTCAGGAATAGAATTATGCTCAGCTACGGGAACAATACCTATGCCTATTTGTTTTACATCAGGTTTGGTAATGTTCATTTGAGAAACTTCTTGTTTTAGCCATGCATCTAATACTTCGTTTGGATTTTTAGTACCTATGTAGATACACTCTACGCACTTACCTTCATAACCTGCTTGTTTAGCACGTTTAGTAGCATCAGATTTGTTTACTCCTGCATCAGAAAAATAGTTTATAGTGCGCATATCCCATGCGTGCAATGCGGCTGCGCGGGAAAGTTCGGTACTGATATTAGCAGGGGCAGGACGTTTTTTATTCACTTCGGTAGCTAATGCATCAATTACAGATTTATGAGCGTTGAGTAGAGAATCAGCAAAAGTAATTTGTTCTGACGTATAAGGTTCATAGAAAAATTTGAGTTTTTTAGTCTTAGGGTCTTTTTTCTTGGTTGTCAGCATGATAGGAGTCATTTTAAGTTCCCTTACTTTGCTATCATTTGGGAACATCTCTGAAGCCTGCGTAAGTAACTCTTGTGCTTTAAGATAGTTATTTACCTGTGCATAATAACGGATAAGTTCTACAAAAACCTCGGCATTGTATCTGTCCTTAAACTTTGGTCTTTTACTTTTGAAATCCGCATATTGAGACTCTGCAATAGGTGTAAAACTATTTACATAATCTTTTTCTTTGTTGTTCAGCGCGCATTTACCTGCATAATAATACCCCATGCCATCAGGGTCTATTTTACCTGCTTGTAAAAAAATGGGCTTAGCTTCACTATATTTTTTCTCATTGTATAACGCCATTCCTTTACGAATAGTAATGTTACTAATAGTATCTAAAAAAGGACGGAATTTTTTTATGTTCTTGTCCTTTGGAGAAGCAGAACGAGTAGCCGTCATGGCATCTTTGGTAGCTAACTCTACTGCGTTAGGGTATTTTTCCACTAATTTAGGGTCTTTTGAAAGTTGATAGTAAGCATCAGCACGATATAGCAATAATTTTACGCGTTCGCTACCTCCTGCTTTTTTCAGCACTTTTCCCACCATTTGCACACATTCTTCATATTCAGCCTGTTCATAAGCCGCCATTGCTTGTTTTGGAGTAGGAGTTTGTGCTATACTTACAGCTAAACCAAACAATGAGATAACGATAAAAGAAAATACTGTTTTCATAGGTTTTTGATATGATTTACAAAATTACAACTATTCTTAAAAATTGCAAATTTTTCTTTAAACTTATTAGATAAATTTTACAACTTAACATTTTTTTATTTCTCAATATGCCTTAAATTAGTAAAAACACACATTTTCCCACATTTTTTAGAAACATTTTTTCTGTATTAAATAATAGTTTCCTTTACTTTGAACCTAATTCATGTATTGGCAAACCGCAGGTGTATATTGTGGGATAGGATATATTCAAGTAATGCTTATACTTGGCATAGGAATAGGCATACTACGCATTTTACAGATAAAAATAGAAAGTATATTCAAACTTATCTTTTATGCTTTATGTACGGGCATATATGTATGGATATTAGTTACATCACTCATTTATACACAAGGTAAAACCATTTTATTAGGCAGTTTGCCCTTGATAATAGCTTTAACTTGGCAATTCAAATCTAATAAAGATATTTCTAAACAAATTGCTTCATATTTTTATTTCCACAACTCTTTTTTTAAGTTCATTGCAATAAGTTTAGGTATCTGGATTTGGACATCACTATTGAATATATATTGTATTTCACTTAACGGTCAGCATTTATATTTGCCCCACTTTGATATTTTACACAGCATTGAGATTAGCCAAAATTTACAACAGAATGGCACAGAAACGTACTATTATTGGCAAAAAGGTTCAAATACCTTTCCATACCATTATGCAGAGATATGGTTGCATGCGGGTATACAAGCCTTATGGCATACTCAAAAAACATGGACTTGGCAAGGTATAGTTGTACCCTTATTACAATTTACGCTTGTTATAGGATTATTGAGTATAGTTGAGCATTATCAAAAAGAAGTAAACAGATACTGGATAAGTATTGCTTGCGGATTTTTGTTGTTTCAAGGCTGGTTAAATATCTCTCTACCTCATTTTGATGCTCATTTTGATTTTACACGGTACGTAAGCATGATAGGCGCTACAAAATTTCTCGTAGTAGGAATAGTTTGTATTGTATATCTATTGAGTAATGATAAGGTAAAACACTGGACTATATTACTTTTGCCTATATTCTCTATTATTACTTTACCTGCCGTTGTAACACTCATAGCTTTAACATGGATAAAAACTAAACAAAAACAATGTATACTCGGAATTGGACTTTTAATAATATGGATATTTGGATTTTATTTTATTACAGGAACGCACAATTCTTCTTTTTCTGATGTATTAGTATCTCCATCAAATAGAGATTTTCGGCAAAATCAAGCATATTCGCTTATTTTAGCTATTATTTTTTATTTACCTACATTGTTCTGGGTACAAGAAAAGACTATTTTAATACAACTATTGGTAATTTTTGTAATAGGTTACGCATTATTTTTAGGAATTTATTGGTTGTATGATAGCTATCAATTTTTAGTTTTGTTTGGGATACCTTTTGCATGGGCGCATTCTTGGGTAGTGATAGTAAAAAATAAGAAAAAAATTATGACAACGTTTTTGTATGTAATTATAGCATTTTCATTGATACAAACACTTTTATACAAAAAAGATTTTCAGCGTACAGCAATAGACAATGCTTGGATAAATGAAATTTATACTTATTTAATTACAAAAAATGTTATACAACAAGGTGCGGCATTATGGTATTATGATATTAGACAATCGCATGTATTTTGTTGGAAGGAAAAAAACATTAAAATGACTTCATTATTAGCACAACCTACTTCTTTTAACTTTGATAAAATTACGCGAGAATCTCTTTCCGATACACTTTCTAACTACATGGTACAAAAAAATTTGCTTTTTCACCCTAAATCCAATAAAAAATTAGAAACACAAATATTCTCATTTTGTAAGCAGAATAAACTACATTTTTTAGTCTATCCGACAGAACTTTTATCTTTTGATGAATATCAAGCGGATATTTTATGTTATTTTGAGAGTAAGAAAGATAAGTTAAATTGTATAGTGTTTGAACCTTAAAAGCATCTACCGATACCGATAATCCATCTGAATTGAAAGGGATTTTGTCCTTGCGGTACATAAGAAAGCCAAAATGGCATATCCAATCTCAATACAAAAGGATTAGATTGATAGCCACGCGGAGGAGGTAAAGTAAACGCAATTCCTATTCCTGCATCTTGTAATATGCGTGTATTAGGCATGTTATTATACACATATGTACTATTAGCGATAATGTTTGTAATGTATCCTGCATCATAAAACAAATATGGATTCCATTTGATACGCCCGCGTAAACGTGAAGGTACTTTGCTGTGCCATCTCGTACGCAATAACTTTACAAAATCTAATTCTATGTTTGTGGCTAAACCTGTATTGCCTACCGTGATGAGATTATTATTTTCATCTAACACAAAATAACGAGCATAACCTCTTACATTTAGTCCTCCGCCAAGTTGAAGGTGTGCAGGTATTTTACCTTGATTTCTTACATACAAACTTTCAGGAAACATGTATGCTCTATACCATTGATTATCAAACTCTTGTTCAGGATTAGCACCATAAAGATATAAATTACTTTCAGCAATGTTATTCATTCCAATTTGTCCAAATAAACGCCATTTAATATCAAATTTTTTGCGATTATGTTGTAGTAAAATCTGCGTATTGAAGTAACTATTATTATTTTGAGCAACTAATCCAGGTACTACAAGTTCGGCATTAGTTCGGATAAGTCCCCAAGAAGTCAGTTTTTGTTTTTCTGTACCAATGCGAATAGATGAGTTAATTGTATTATTTGACCAAAGATTAGGGTTAGGTAAAAACTCGTTATCTATATCCGTAGGTCTAACCATAATTTTGTAGTAAGCAAATACTTTTGTATAATTTTTACTGCCTACTACCGCGGCAAAAGTTTTACGCAAACCTTCTTTAATCTGCCATAATCCATCACGTATTTCTGCATGATGAAAATGATAAATTTGTTTATCTAATTTACGTATGGGTGCAGAATATGTTGCTCTAAAAGAAACAAGGTTAATTTTATTTTTGTAAGTACTATCTGTTATTCCGTAGCGATAAAACCTGCCTAACGTAGTATTTGCCCATATTGCGGATTCAAAAAGATGTGTATTAAAATAATTACTTTTAATTTGAATACCTGTTTGAACTCCTGTTAAACCGTTATACCATATATCAGGTCTGTAATAGGTACGTGTATGTTTCCAATCAGGATAGTCAGGATAAACACCACTTTCAAATTTAATGATGTTTTTGTGTTTAAGTTGATTATCGCGTAAATCTATATCAGCGAGTAGATATTCAGGGTCTATGACAAGGTTATCTAACTGAGCAGGGAGTTCAAATTCAAAGGTATAAGTAGGATTTAAGCGTTTTCCCCAACCTCGCCATATAGGTAATACTCGGGTATTGGGATATTTGAAAGGTTTTACAAAATCTCTGTTTGGAATGTATGCGTAAAGAGTGTCTCCTTTTTTTGTAGTGAACATCAAATCTAATGGCATTTCCATGTCTGCTTTGCGTACTAATGTAACTTTTACCTTGTTATTATTCATTTTTTTTACAGACTGAATGCCGTAATCTATTTGTTTTTTTGTAGTTATCCACTCGTCAAAGAACCAATTAAGGTCTATTTTAGTAGCATCTATCATAGCTTGGCGAAAATCTTCTTCGTAAGGGTGTGCTATACACCATTTTTTGAAGTACGCTTGCATGCCTTGCCAAAAAAGTTTATCTCCGAGTACATATTTAAGGTTAAATAACATAGTAGCTGTTTTAGTGTATACTAATGTATGCCCTCTATCTTCACCGTTTCTGCGAAGTGAACCATCAAAGTCATCAGCATGGGTATTCAGTTGGATATCATAGCCGTTTTTTGCTCTCCATAAGTAGCTATAATACGCATTAGAATAAATAGCTTCTACTTCTTCATAGCGTTTTTCTACATAAGGAATGTATTTTAGGCGAATATCGTATTTACCATGTAAAATTTGCATCGCAATAATTTCCATAAATTGAGTAAAACCTTCGTCTAACATAGGGCGATAAGTTTCATTAGAACCAATCATACCAAAAAACCAATTATGACCTACTTCATGGGCAAAAAGGCTTTTATATGTAGGCGACGAACCTCCGCACAAGGTAAGCATAGGATACTCCATGCCATCACGGGCGTCTGCTACTACCATTTTGGGATAAGCATATTTTCCTACCATAACAGAATATGTCTGAATGATATTTGCAGTAAACTCTGCGGCATCTTGCCAACGTGGAGCATTAGGTTGCATAGCTAAGGCTATCACTTGTATACCATTCCAATTGGCTTCACCAATGCGATAGGAAGGGTCTGCGGTAAAGCCAAAGTCATGTACATTAGTGGCATAGTATATCCAAGTTTTCTTTTTACCCTGCTCGGGGGCTATGAGACTAATAGGCGTTTGTGTAGCAGATTTGAAATTTTTTATATCTAATGCGGCACGCAAATCAGGGGGTAGTACTTGATTTTTATTTTGTAAAGTACCAGTGGCCTCTACAATGTAATGGTGTGGTAAAGTTAAGTTAACTAAAAAACTACCAAAATCGCCGTAGAATTCGCGGTTAAGGTGCTGGTCTAATGCCCATTTGAATTTACGGTCATACACAGCTATACGCGGATACCAATGTACAGCATCATAATGTTTTACACCATCATGTATAAACATTTTCATTCTACGGGGCTGTGAACCTATATCAAAATAGGTCTTGAACTGTATGCTAAAAGTAACCTTGCTATGAGGTAGAATAGGTTTATCCAAAAATACTTTGAGAATAGTACCTTGTAATTCTGTATTTTGTAAGTTTCCTTCGTATTTAAGAGAGAGAACTTCAATATTCTTGTCTTGTTGTTCATATTTACCGTATTTAGGTTTAACATGTGTGCTATTTATGGTTAGGTTATGTAAGTCAGAGTGCGGATTAAACGCATTTTGATATAGATTAAAATACGCTACTTTAAGAGTATCAGGGGAATTATTAGTATAAATAAGAGTTTCTGAACCTTGAATAATATCAGTTTGGTCATCTAATTCGGCATCAATGGTATAGGCTACATCTTGTTGCCAATAACTTGGATAAGGGGGTTTGTTTTTCCAATAATAAGGATTTTTTTGGCTGTCGTATTTATGAGCAGGATTAGTGTTATCAAACTGTGCGTGAGTATAACGGCACAGCCCCAAAAGCAAGATAAAAAAGATAAAGTGCTTCATGAAGCACAAAAATAAGTAGAAAGAACTTTATTTTGGTTTAATAATTCTAAAAACTGTCTGAGTCTTTGTTCCAAAGTTAGCATATACTACATACACACTCTTTTGATAAAATTCAGCCATTCTTCTTGTGTTGTTTGGGGTAGCTTTGGGGATAAAGTTAATCTATCAGGAATTTTGATATTAGGAGGAAATTTATTATCATTGATATAAGCTTGTTTAAGTTCTTTCCAATTCTCACCTAACCCGCAAGGTACTTTATAGAGCAAATTAGAAGATATATCAAACCATTGAAGTTTATCCCACATTTTACCAAAATCTCTTGGAATTTCTGAAATTCTGTTCTGATGCAATAAACAAGAAACAAGTTTTGTCCATGTTTTGCCAAAATCATCAGGGAGTCTTACAATTCCATTAGCGTACAAATGAATTTCTCTTAAATCTGTACAATGCGCAAGCCATGCATTAGGAATAGTAGTTAGATTATTTGCAGAAAACACAAAGTATTTGAGTTTTGTCCAACTTTTAGCGAAGTTAGTATCTACTTGTGCTAGTTTAGCGTTATGTGCGGAGAAAAAAGTAAGTTCTTTCCAACTTGCACCAAAATCTTTGGGTAGAGTAAGTATATTTTTACGAGGTGCGTTATCATTGAGCGTAAAAGATTTTAAGTTTACCCAAGTACTTCCAAAACCTGTCTGTATGGAGTCTATGCGATTATCATTACAGGTAAAACTAGTTATTTTTGTCCATGTAGCTCCCAACCACTGCGGTAGATAATAGATATACGTTTTTTTGATAGTAAATTCTTGTAACTCTGTCCAATTTGCACCAAAATTATTAGGAATGTCGCGTAAAGTGCAGTTTTCAATATGAAATTTTTTAAGATTTTTCCAGTTCTGTCCGAAGCCTTCGGGAAGAGAATAAATCAAAGTATAATCAAAAGTAAATTCTTCTAATTGTGTCCAGTTTTCGCCAAATTTTTTAGGTAGACGTGTGATACGGTTGTTAAGCATTTTAAACTTTTTAAGATTTTTCCACATAGCGCCAAAATCTTCGGGTAGTTTACTAACAATGTTATTCGTAATATCTAACGTTTCTAAGTTAACACATTCTTTAAGCACAGGATACAACTTATAGGTAAATAAAGAGTCATTAACTTCATAAAAAAACTGTAAGTGATAAACTTGTTTTGGGTCAATATCGGGGTCGCGGAGGTCGTAGTAGATTTTATCTTTCTGAGCAAAAAGGATAAAAGGAACGAAAATAAAAAATTGTATTATGATTTTCTGAATCATATCGCAAAGTTACAATAAAATGGTTCAAAAGAAGTATAAGTATTTAGGGTAAGTTAAAACGCTTATTAGGTAGTTTATGCATAAAATCTTGTTAATCCACAAAATCTATCTTAACTTTGTGAGATGAAAAAGTTAATCATTGTTTTTCTAATTTGTTTTTTATCTTGGTTTTCTATACAAGCACAAAGTTTTTATGGATTAGATGCTGAAAAAAAGATACCTAACACAAGTATTGTACATTACACTACACAACGTACACCTGCCTACATACAGGTACGTCCTGGATATAATATTTCACAACAAAATAGCATAGAATGGTTGAAAGATGCACTTAATGCTAATTCAAGATGTAGTTTTAGTCTTATTAGAAGTATTCAAGATGAATTAGGATATACTCATGAACGGTATCAACAATATTATGATGGCTTCCCCGTAGAAACTGGTATCTATATTTTGCACTTCAAAAATGGACTTTTACAGAGTGCTAACGGCGTTTTTTATGATAGTCTGCAAAGTTCATATTCGGTAAATATCAACGAAAATACAGCTCTACAAAAAGCACTAGAATACATAGGTGCAGATAAATATATGTGGCAAATTCCTGAATTAGAACAACATTTCAAAGTAGAACAACGCAATCCTGATGCTACGTATTATCCCAAAGGACAGTTGGTGTATGCACCTAAAAATCATGTGTTCAAAGCTGAAAACTTTTATTTAGCCTATAAATTTGACATTTATGCACATCAGCCCCTTGCTCGCAAAAATGTATATGTAGATGCACGCACAGGGGAAGTTATTTTAACCCAGGATTTAATTCATACTATTGATTCCATAGCAGTTGCTCATACTAAATACAGTGGTGTACAAACTATGAAAACCAGTTTTATCAGTACAAATTTATTTCATCTTAAAGAAACCTCTCGTTGTGGTATAGAAACCTATAATTTACAAAACACGACAAATTATGGCTCCGCGGTAGACTTTGTAGATACGGATAATGTTTGGAATAATGTTAATGCCCAACAAGATGAAGCGGCTACAGACGCACACTGGGGTGCAGAAATTACGTATGATTATTACAAGAACATACATAATCGTTTGAGTTATAATGGTGCTGATGCGCCTTTGTACAGTTATGTACATTATGGAACAAGCTACTTAAATGCCTTTTGGGACGGCTGGCGTATGACGTATGGTGACGGTAATGGTTCTTTCAGTGCTTTAACCTGTATAGATGTAGTCGCTCATGAACTTACGCACGGTGTTACAGGAAATAGTGCAGGTTTAATTTACTATGCAGAGTCTGGGGCTTTGAATGAGTCTTTCAGTGATATTTTTGGCAAATGCGTTGAAAAAGCCTATCGCCCAAGTAATTTCAGCTGGATAATTGGTAAAGATATGCACTCTTTCGGTACAGGCTTACGCAATATGAGTAACCCTAATGCTAACGGTAATCCTGATACTTATTATGGTACATACTGGTATTTTGGTTCGGGAGATAACGCAGGCGTACATACAAATAGTGGCGTTCAAAATTATTGGTTTTACCTATTATGTGAAGGAGGAAGCGGTGTTAATGATATAGGAAATACTTTTACTGTAAGTGCTATCGGTTTTAATAAAGCAGAGAGAATTGCATACCGTAATTTGAATGTGTATCTAACCCCAAGTTCTAACTACGCCGAAGCACGTTTGTATTCTTTAATAGCCGCAGGAGATTTGTATGGCTATTGTAGTGCAGAATACGCAAGTGTGGCTAATGCGTGGTATGCTGTGGGAATTGGAAATGCCTATTTACCTGGTGTAGAAGCTGATTTTGAAGCTACTAATCAGAATTTTTGTTATGTACCTGTAAGTGTTCAGTTCAAAGATAAAAGTAATAATGCTTTTGCTTATAATTGGAACTTTGGGAATAGTACGACCAGCACAGCCGATAATCCTGTTGCAAATTATACGCAACCAGGTAGTTACAATGTACAACTTATCGTGGACGGCGGCTGTGGCAAAGATACTACTATCAAAACGAATTATATTCAGATTAACACTTTGGCTAATCCCACAGCAAATAATGTAGGTATCTGTCAAGGTGCAAGCGCTACAATTACAGCTAATCCTAATGGAAGTGGAGAGATATATTGGTACAACAGCATTACTAATACTAATCCACTATTTGTAGGAAATACATTTAATACACCATTGCTTATTTCAAATACTACCTATTACATTGCAGAAGAGGTAAAAAATCCTATACAAACATTAGGTGCAGTAGATACTAATTTTGCTTTGGTTTCTAATACAGTGTCTCCGAACTATTACTTAATTTTTGATGTGTATAAAGATATGGTATTAGACAGTGTAACCGTATATTCCACACAGGCAGGGGACAGAACCATAGAACTACAAGATAAAAATGGCAATATCATAACTACTAAAACCGTGAATTTAGGTGTTGGTAAACAACAGGTTTATCTTGGATTTGCTATTATGACGGGTTCAGATTATAGACTTGGCTTAGCTACAAGTTCAATGGGCAGACTGTTAAGAAATTACAATGGTATTCCTTATCCTTATACCATTTCAGGATTAGCAAGCATCAAAAAATCCAATGTAAGTAATAATTATTTTTTCTTTTACAACTGGAAAGTAAGAGAAAGAAATTGTACCAGTCCTCGTGTACCTGTGCAAGTAACGGTTTCTGTAAAACCTTCTACTCCTGTAATTATTCCGTCAGGAAGTGGATTAGCCGCTGTTGCTAGTCCTGCTACTAGCTATCAATGGTATTTGGCAGGTAATCCTATATCAGGTGCAACTAACAATACCTATATGCCCACTGTTACAGGTAACTACACTGTAATTGCCTATAATAATGGTTGTGCATCTAACACATCAGCAAATTATTATTATGTAGCCTCTTCTATATCTACTCAAAATATTGATTTGCCACAGTTTTATCTGTATCCTAATCCTGCACAAGAAGAGATACATATTCATATAACAGATTACAAGGTAAAACAAGGTCATATATTTGATATGCAAGGTAAAGTCGCTCAAGAATTTATTGTAAATCAAGCTGTTACAATGTTAAATGTAGGTAATTTACCCAAAGGAGTGTATTTTGTAAAAATATCAGGGTATAAAACTGAAAAGTTCGTAAAAGAATAAAGCAAATAAAACTTTCACCTGAATATATCATACTTTTGCATATTTTGTTTGATAAAATACCTAAAATCATTTTTATCTATTTTCAGGAAATTTCTATATTTGGACATAGGTATAATTGCTGATATAACCTGTGTGTATGAAAGCAATCGTAAAAAAAGTAGAAAAACTACCCCACCCGCCTTCAGCGTCAGGAATTGAGTATGTAAATGGTTTGTATTACATTATTGGTGATGATGCTAATGCCCTTTTTGTATTAAGCGAAGACTTGAAAGTACAAAAAACTATTCCATTTGTGCGAGGTAGAGAGGTAAAAGAGCATATCCCGAAAAAAGAAAAAACAGATTTTGAATGTATGACTTTTCTGTATGTAGAGGAAATACCCCATATTTTAGTAATGGGTTCAGGAAGTAAGCCCCAACGTAAGATAGCTTTTTTATACAATATGATTACAGAAGAGATGCAAAAATTAGAATATAATGGCTTTTACGATAGAATAGAAAAAGATACCCATTTTACACTAAACACTGAACTGAATGTAGAGGCACTGTGTGCTACACAAGATTATATTTATCTTTTTCAACGTGGGAATATTGCTGATAAAAACACTTTTTTACGTTTTTCTATTCAGGATATACATAAACCCAATGAATACGAAGTTTTTAACACTAAATTGGACGGGATACAACAAGGTAAAGCAGGTTTTTCAGGGGCTTGCTATGTATTAGAATGGAACAGTATTTTATTTACAGCTTCGGTAGAAATAACTAAAAATGCTTATGATGATGGAGAAGTATTAGGAAGTACAGCAGGACTTATCCAAAATCATGAAGTAAAGGCAAACACCGTAATTACCTACTCTGACGGCAAACCTTACGTTGCCAAAATTGAGTCTATCACGGTTAAAAAGATATTGAAAGCGAATACTTTGCTCGCTGTGGCAGTAACAGACGCCGATGGTAAAGAATCTGAAATAGCAGAATTAGAAATCATAATATAAAGTGTATAAAAAACACAACTATTTTGTAAAAATTACGTTAAAGTGTAAAAAATAAACTTAATCCTATAAAATATGTCACAAGAGAACCGAGAACGAGATTTGGTATTAGCACCAAACGAATATGCATTTATTTCTGACCAAACCAAAGGAAATATCAACGTGTATGTAGGTCCGTATAAAACGAGTTTAGCCAATACGGATAAACCTGTGGTATTTAATGCTCACAGTAAATTATTTGAGAAATGTAGTTTAGATGAAAGTATTCAAACCTTTACCATTGCTCCCGAAGGCTGGTATGTAGTGCTGAAAAATCCCTCTGCTGATGACAAGCAACCCAAAAACGGCACTTCAAATAGCTTAATGGAACTGAAAATAGGGCGGAAAATCAATATTCCTGGTCCTATTTCGTTTGCACTCTGGCCCGGACAGATGGCGAAAGTACTTCGCGGACACCATTTGCGTTCTAATCAATACCTTGTAGTAAGAGTATATGACGAAGAGGAAGCACGTAAAAACTGGAAAAATGCAGTAATCAAGCCCCAATCAGAAGATGATAGTAATATAATAGATGAAATACCTAATCTGACTATGGGAAAACTCCTGATAATCAAAGGCATGAATGTATCTTTTTATATTCCCCCTACAGGAGTGGAGGTAGTACCTGATGAATATGGCAACTATGTACGTGAAGCTGTAACCTTAGAACGCATGGAATACTGTATTTTATTAGACGAAAATGGTAATAAACGATATTTGAAGGGTCCTGATGTGGTATTCCCTGAACCTACAGAAGAGTTTATTGAGCATAACGGCGCTAGAAAATTCAGAGCTATAGAACTCAATGAAATCAGCGGTTTGTATATTAAAGTAATTGCACCTTATTCTGAAAACGATAAAGAATACAAAGAAGGTGATGAGTTATTTATTACAGGTAAAGACCAAATGATTTATTATCCCCGCCCGGAACATGCTATTATTAAATACGGAAATAAAGAACGCCATTTTGCTATTGCTATTCCCGAAGGGGAAGGCAGATATTATCTCAATCGTATGACAGGAACGGTATCTCTTAAAAAAGGCCCTTGTATGTTTTTACCTGACCCAAGAACAGAAGTTTTAGTACGCCGTATATTAGACCCTCGTAAGGTAAAATTATGGTTTCCAGGTAATCAAGAGGCTTTGGAATACAATACCATGCTTGCTGAGATGCAAAAAAGCCAGACTTTTGGATACATAGAGCAAGCTAAATTAGAAGAAAGCCTTAAATCCGCAGGCAATGTTATAGAACAGACACAGCAAAGTATAGAACAAGTGCAAATACAAAAGAAAAGCAAACAGGAGAAAGTATCCAAAGAGGTGGTCAGCGATTCTTTTGATAGAGGTACTTCTTTTACTCCCCCACGCATGATAACACTAAACACTAAATATGATGGTGCGGTTACCATACGTTTACAAACAGGATATGCTATTCTTGTAGTTAGTCCAAAGGGAACGAGAAAGGTAATTGTGGGTCCTCAAACGTATTTACTGGAATATGATGAAGATATGGAAACAGTAGAATTTTCTACTGGAACGCCTAAAACAGATGAAAAATTAGAAAGAACTGTATATTTACGTGTATTAAACAACAAGGTATCTGATATTGTTCAAGCAGAAACATCAGATTATTGCAAAGTGAATATACATCTTTCATATCGAGTAAATTTTGAAGGGGATAGCAATAAATGGTTTGAGGTAGAGAATTATGTAAAATTTCTTACAGACCACATGCGATCTGTAATACGTAACGTTGTGAAAAAACATAAAGTAATGGATTTCTATAGTAATGGTATAGATATTATTCGTGATGTTGTACTCGGCAAGCCTAATGAACAAGGTAAAAGACAAGGGCGTTTATTTGAAGAAAATAATATGCGTATCTATGATGTGGAAGTACTCAATATAGATTTAGGTGATGATGGTATAGAAACTTTACTCATAACCAACGAACAAGATGTCATCAAACAGTCTTTAAAGTTAGAGTCTGACAAGCGCAAGTTAGAATATACCAAGCAGTCTGAAACCATTACACGGGAGATTGTAGAAACGCAATCTGTTACACGACAGAAAAGTTTAGAACTACAACAGCAGGAAATTGAAAAACAATTAGCTGTAAGTTTAGCCAACATAGAGAGTGCGCTTCAGATTAAAGAAAAAGAACTCAAAGCACAGTTAGACCAAAGGGCAACTATTGAAAGTATCTCGGCATCTGAACTGAAAGTAGTGCAGGAGAAGAATAATGCAGATTTATTATTAAGACAAAAAGAAGCAGAAATTTATATTCAGCAGTTAGAAGCCGAAGTAAAAGCTGTGGTAGAAAAAGCTAACGCCATTTCTCCTGATTTGGTTGCCGCATTACAAGCGTTTAGCGACAAGGCACTTGCCGAAAAAATGGCAGAGTCCATGGCACCTTTGGCGATTCTGGGTGGTAAATCCGTAGCAGAAGTATTATCTAATCTACTCAAAGGTACAATTGTAGAAAAGGTACTCAGTACCCTACCTGATAAATTAAGTGAGTAAAAAATAAAATAAAGCGAACCCCATAAAGCGTTAGTCCAAAAAACTGACGCTTTTTTATACATTTCACCCCTATTCCATAAAAAGAAAAAACCGCAGTGTATAACACACTACGGTTTATATGCAAATAGATAATAATTTTAATAGCACCAGCTATGATGTTCTTCAGTGATAAGGTCTTGTTTTACTTGTTCAGCTTCGGGTAGGTCTTTGGGAGATATATCTGCTACGTTTACAATAGTGCCACCAAACATACGCATTTCAAGAATTTCTTTAGTAGTTCTGAACTGTGCGTCATTATGAGAGTTTTTCCATACAGTTTCATGTAATACGGGGGCGAGTTCATCATAACGGAAAGCACAAAGAAGTTCAGGTTTTGCACTTGGGTCATCAATAGACACTACATATATACAAATTACAAGCAAGTCATGAAATAGTTTGGACTTATTTTTGTCAAAAATTCTATCTTCAATAATTTCCATATATCCAAGTTCACCTACCTTTGCAAAGGTAATACCCCCCATACGAACCAATATATCCTGAATTTCCTGATAGCTGCCAATGGGGCGTTTTAGGTCTGGGTCAAGGTAAGCAGTAACAGTTTTACTGATAATAGCATCTTCAATTACTTTAAGCATGTTAGCTCTGCCCTTGTTGTCATAAAGAGGTTTATTCCAGCCACCTTTGTTTGCGGCAGTTAACTCATAAGGTTTTACCATAGGTTTATTCACTTTCTCACCAAAGGTTACACGAGTAATAAGCCTGTGGCGGATAAAATGGTCATCAACGCGAGGTACTTGGGGGAAGACATAAGGAATTTGAGGTCTTCCACCATCTTGGTCTTGTGCAAATAAAGAAAGTGCACCTACCATTACCATTGCTAATACTACGATTCTTTTTATCATATTTTTTCTGTAAAAAAGGTTTAACATTTATTTTTATTTTGACTTCTCAAAGAGAAGGATAGTTTCAAAGTTTTGGATTTGTTTTATTTAAGTATGACTCTTAACCCTGTCTGGACTTAATCTTTGTTTTTCGTATCTTGATATTGCGTACAAAGTTACGTAAAATTGTATAAAATTGCAAATTTTTGAAAAAATATTTTATTTTTTAATTTCCTGCTCTCCTGCATATACAGGAGAGCAAGAAAAAAGAGAGATTTATTTAGTTGTTAAGATAATAGTTCTTTCCGCAAGAGAGAGTTCTATATTTTCACGGGATTGGCAACCTTGTCTGTACACTTCTTGAAGTTCAAGAGAAATACCGCTTCCAGAGGCCAATGTACTTGCTGCGTTATACAAACCAACTTTACCCATAGAAGAGGTAGAAGGAGTAGAAGCTACAGCAGAAGAACCTTTATCCTGCCAGCCACCAATACCTTGTTTAGTTTGAATTTTTACTTTACTACAAGCGTAACGAGCGTCTTTTGGTAAGAACTGGGCAAAACTCTTGTCTGCTTCAATTAACAAAGTTACCTGGTTAAGTTGTTGTTTATCTAAGGGGGTACCAGGTGCTAATTCTTTATTATTACCAAGTAACCATTTGATAGTAGGTTTTGGAGGTGCAATAACACCCCATTCCTGATCACCAATGTTAATTACACCTGCAGGTGTGTTAGATTTTACATTTACAGTTGCTTTGTTACCAGGAGGAATGATAGTAACAGCACCTACGGGATTAGCAGCTTGTATAAGTTTAGCATTAGGAGAGCTAAAAATAGGAGAGTAAAACTCACGTAAGGCTGGAACTTCAATCACTACCTCATTACAGCAATTTCTGTATAAATTATTAACAGACTGAGATTTTACAGAGATAGTAGGTTTTACGACTGTGTATTCATCTTTGAACTGAAGGGAAGTAGGTAAGCCTTTGGGGTCAATATATTCTACTGTGCCAGAGATACCTGCTTTTTTCTCACCTTTTTCGTTAAATCCACCGCCTTGTACAATAGTACTATACTTACCTGCACCTTTTTCTACTTTTAGTACAGAGCCACCCATTTTGAAGACAGGATTAAAGTTTGAAGAAGTCTGAGGCACAAGTACAATATCTGCTTCGTATTTCATACCAGGTACAAGAACCTTTGCGTTAGGTACAACTTTTACATCAAAACCTACAACTTTTACCTCTACGGTAGTTTCACCGGATAAAGGAGAAATGAAGTCAGATTCAAGTTGCCATACATCATTTGCGATACGGGTTAATTCTGCCACTGTAGTAGCCAATGGACTTCCTTCAAAGTTCCAATCCACCCAATCTTTCTGTGCAGATTTCTGAAGAGAATTGAATTCTGATTTAGACATACGTCCTGTATTCATTTTTTCTTCGGGAGTCTCAGCCATTAGGTGTGCCATACCTGTTTTTTTGTCAAATCTTTCATCTTTTTTACCTATGAGTGAATAAAGAGGCACTTCCACAATTTCTATGTCTTTTTTATCAGCAGTAGCACGTATGTCTTTTACTTTAACACTGTTTAAGAATTTAACATAGTCATTCAATTTTTGCTGAAGTTTGTAACCTTCACCGCTTTTGCTTTCACCAGGTCCTTTAAGATAGCTGATAACTTTTTCTGTTTCCTTTAAGTTACCGTATTTTTGCTCGGGATCAGCATCTTCTTTATTTTCCATACCAGGCTTGTAACCGCATTTCATTTTTGTTTCTTTTTTCAGATTTTCAATATAGTTAATCACTTCTTCGGTTTTTTTGAATATTTGGTCTGCGACTTCTTTTCTGCTCATAGTAGCCTGATACTGCAAAGCACGTTTTCTGACATTAATATCTTTGTCGTCAGCTTTGGCGTCTTTGTCTGCGGCTACTTTTGCGGCAGCAGAGTCTATAGCTGCTCTCTGAGACTTGCTACGAAGTTTCAAAGCGCTTTCTGTATCCTCCATACTCGCATTGATAAGTCTTACTTTTTCCAGAATGGTATCAGAAATCTGTAAAGCCAGGAGTGCTGTAAGCACCAGGTACATCATCCCAATCATCTTCTGGCGGGGCGTTTCTTTTCCTCCTGCCATGTTATTAAATCTCCTTTCTTGTTATTATAGTTTATTGTTTAAAAATTCAGTTTATTAAATTTGTATAATTTGCAGAACTACGCTTTAGCGGCATTGCTCATTGAAGAAAGCATGCTACCATATACATTGTTCAGTAGGCTCATGTTACGTACAAGTTTAGCAACCTCGTTTTTGTATGCTTCTGTTTCATCAGCAGCACCAGTAAGTTGGGTCATAGCGGTAGAAATTTTACCGTAGAACTCGTTCATGGTTTTAAGGTGAGATTGAGCGTCTTTTACTTCAAGTTCATATACAGAGTTCAAAGCGGCAAGATTTTGAGTTACTTTTTGTACTTGTTCGTGGTAGGCTTTTGCATCTTTGACAGCAGAACCAAGTTCGTTAATAGCAGTTAAAGCACCAGAATAACTTTTGTTCATTTCTGCAATGTTAGTAGAAGCGGCTTTCATGTTGGTAGTGTAGCCATCAGAAACTTCTTTGATTTTTGCAGTAGCAGATTTGATTTCGTCAGAGAAACCTTTTGCGGCTACAGTTACATCAGCTACCTGATTAAGTTTAGTAGTGTTTTCTTTCAGAGCATTAAGAGAACCATGCAAACCATCAAAGAACTCTTTGCTCAAACGAGCATTATCTAATTCTTTTACGAAAGCGTTAAGCTTTTTGCCTGCATCACCAGAAATAGGTTCAATCATGTTGATGTCTACCTCAGCTTTTTCTTCGGTTGCTTTTCCGCCTGGGCGTAATTGTGGATATACTTTGGACCAATCCCAGTCTTCATTCGGGATACCCAAAAATGCAAAACCCAAGAAGATAATTGCTTCGGTAATCATTCCCACTTGAAGCATTGTACCTGCACCTGGCCAGTGCATAAGTTTGAATAATGCTCCTAAGATTACGATAGATGCACCGATAGACGCTACTAGGTGCAAGATCAGGGCAGTGCCTGTTATTTTTTTTCCTCCAGCCATATTGATTTTATGATTTTAATTGATGATAAAAGAAGATTTATGTTTTTGTATTGTAGTCTAATTTTGAAAAATTTGTTTTTTTTGTTTCCTTCCTTCTACAGAGGGTTGTCTGATAAAGCAACCCTGCTGCGTAAGGAGTATGATTTTAATAAGTTACTGTTGTACGACCATATAAAGAACGACCTAACTGCGAAGTTACACAACGGAAACCTATAAAAGATTTAGAAGTGTCAGCAAATTCATAACTACGCGTACCTACACTAAGGAAGTAGGCTATGTCTTTCCATGAACCTCCGCGTATTACTTTACGAGCCTCTTTGTCATTTTTGTAAATAGGGTTGTGGTCATGAGTAAGCTGATAAGCCGTTTCATGGAAACCATCTTCGCACCATTCAGACACGTTGCCTGCTACGTTATAGATACCATATTCATTAGGAAAATAAGCATCTACATTACAGGTATATTCGAAATAGTCATCTACATAGTTGCCACGATTAGGTTTGAAGTTTGCAAGGAAACAACCTTTTTCATTACGGAGATAAGGTTGAATCCATGGATAAAGTTTATGGTCTAAACCACCTCTTGCGGCATATTCCCATTCAGCTTCGGTTGGAAGACGAAATCTTGGAATAGGTGCCCTTTCTTTTGAGCGTCTGTAAGTATTGTAGTGAATGGTTCTCCAGTTACAGAATACTTTTGCAGCATACCAATTTACACCCACCACAGGATACTCGTCATAAGCAGGGTGCCAGAAATAGTTTTCTACCATAGGGTCATGGAAAGCATAAGAAAAATCTCTCTCCCAAGCAGATGTATCAGGATAACAATTTATCTCTTTTGTTCCTAATTCTTTCTCATCCTCTTTAATAGGCTTGTAAGTATACCCTTGGAATCTGCCCATAAACTCAGGATAAGTAGTTTTGTATTTATAGATAACTATAGAGTCCTGAGAGTTTTGTGCAAGCTCAGACATTTTGTTTCCAAGACCCGAAGCATCAGGGTCCCCAGAACCATAGTGCAAAAGCTGAATAAACTGTCTGTACTCATTGTTCGTAATTTCAGTGTCATCCATATAAAAACTACTTACTGTTACTTGTCTTGCCATAGCAACCAAACTGCTGGGTACATCTTGCTCGTTATTACCCATGTGGAACTGACCACCCAATACTAGTACAGTACCATAAGGTGTAGGGTCATCCCAGTCAGGTCTGTCTAAAATACCAACCAGCTCACCACGATTTCGGTACTTCCCTAGTCCTCCGCCGCACCCTGAAAACCAGAAGGTTACAGCTAAGGCTAATGTTATGATGATTATTCGTTTCATACTTTCCTATTTCAATTAAATTTTTTACTCTTTTTATACACAAATACAAAACTGCTAAACTTCATACAATTTTCCAAATAGAAATATAAAATTTATACAATTTTGTTTTCTAGTATAAGCCAAAGTAAATTGTATAGAATATACTTTAACTTATACCTATGCAAATTTATACATATTTTTTCATTCCGTCAACTTTTTTCTTAAATTTTTTTTAAGGGATTTTTATTAAGTAGTTCATTTTCAACTAATTAAAAATTGTATAAGTATGCAAAAAAATAATAAAAAATTCAATAACTGCAATTGCTCTCCTATTAAAGTTGTATTTTTACTGTATGAAATTACAATTGGTTGTTTTTGATTTGGACGGTACTTTATACAATTCTACCAAATCTCATGAGATAGCTATGCAGAACTTGTTCAAACACTATAAGGCACAAAGAAAACCTAACAGAAAAGAAATTTATGCTATGGTAGGCGAACCCCCGGACAGCTTTCTCAACTGGGTACGTACTTTCGGAATAGAAAATGACGGTAAGCAAATTCTTAAAACGCTCAATCAGCTAGAAATAGAAGCTGTGCAAAAAACAGGAAAATTATATCCTAATGTAATAGAAATACTCGCATGGCTGAAAGCAAGGTATTATAAGATTGCTCTATGCACCAATGCGCCCGTAAACTACTGGCAGACCGTTCTGGAATATTTTAATATCACAGATTATTTTGATGATGTACAGTCCCCATTAGATAAAACCCATACCAAAACTGTATTGCTTCACAACATTATTCAAAAATATAAGAACCTCTACGGAGATGTATCCGCTTATATGATAGGGGACAGAAAACATGACATGATTGCCGCAAAAGAAAATCAGATACGCGGCATAGGTGCTTTGTATGGCTTTGCCAAAGAAGAAGTAAAACAACATACAGACTATCTTATTTCAGACCTGCTGGAAATACAACAGATTATAGCCCCCCTTTAAGTACTACATAAACGTAATTGATAATTTTTTTAAGTACAATCTATACAGTATTTACCTATCTTTGTCATAAATTTATTCATTATGAAAACCTCAGTTAAATCTTTTTTAATCTTTATTGTGAGTACTTTATTCTACACTCCTATTATAGGACAAATCACACTCCTTCCTGCTGATTTGCCTGCTATTGGAATAACCTATCAGATGCTTAGAGATACTAATACTACTCTGCCCGTTGTAACCCCAGGAAATGCTACTGCACAAAACTGGGATTATTCTAATGCCTTCCCCAATATCTGCGATACTATTACATGGAACTTTGTCGACAAAACTACTTTACCTGGGCATACTAACTTCCCCACAGCTACCATGGGATTTAACAATAAACAGGACAGCGTATACGTATATCTATACAATGATACTGATGGTTTATATGTAGATGGTAGTTATACATATTTTAGCCTTGCGCCCAATACAGCTATTGTACTAAACCCAAGAGAACTATTCCTACCCGTAAATTTTACTTATAATAGCACACGGACCCACTCTGCCAAATCCACAGTTTTTGCTACGGCCATGAGTTTTGATGTTAAACTTGTAACTCGTATCACTTCCACTTTTACAGGTGATGCTTTTGGTTCGCTTAAAACCCCCACAGGCACTTATCCTGATGTACTCCGTATAAAAAGACAACGCATTCAACAAGATAGTATCTATGTAAAATTTGGTATGTTTTACGTTCCTTTCCAAAGCATCATTGATACCACTTTTAGTTATAGTTTTTATGAAAAAAACCCAAATCATGCCCTCGTCTGCAATATAGACATGGACAGAGAAAACCCCAACAAATCCAAACGTGCTAGTTACAGCAGAACTCTCTCCGTAGGTATTCATGAAAAAAACAACAGTACTCCCCAGATTACAGCTTATCCCAATCCTGTTCAGGATTACCTCAATATCAGTCTTACCACGCTCCCCCATGCCCGTGATTTTATCCTTTATGACCTTACAGGGAAAGAACTAATTAGAGAAGACATCAGCAACATGCAACATTTTTCCCTGTTTACAGGACACTTGTCACAAGGTATGTACACCTACCGTATTTTTGACAAAAACAACCAATGTATTGGATGGGGCAGATGTGTGCATTAAAAATGCTTGTTTAATTCCATAGTGTACGTCCCGCAAAAATGCTGGACGTTTGCTTTTAGGGCGCGTCCCTTGCTGCGCGGCGAGTAACAAGGACACACCCAAAAAAGTCAAAATCTACGTGTGTAATCTCATTGGATTAGTTATCCGTTGGAGGTGTATCAGATTTATGTATTTCACTTTCATTTTGTATTTCTGTTTTTTTTGCGTTTATTTCATCTATATAGCTTTGATTTTCTTCAGGGTTCTCTTGATAAAACTGCAAAGCTATATCCAAAATCTGAATATTTTTAGTAGCTATACCCACATCTTTATAGATGTGTGCCGTAATTGTAGCCCAACCTTTATGATTAGGTACTTTTTCTTTCATTCTATTTATTTCGTCTACTGCCATGAAAGCATCGCGCGTAGTCTGATATAATGCCCATGCGTAATATTCACCAATCCAAGCAATTTTATCAGAAATGGCATCTTTAAAGAGTTCCTGATACTGTTTAACTACTTCTGCATAGTTCTGCTGGTCAAAAGCCGTTTTGTAGTTTTCAAACAACTGTTTTACTTTGAGATAATCTTCTTGTGAAGTGTTTTCGTAGTAAGAGAGCGCAAAATCATACCATTTTTTCCATACGGAGTAATGTCCTTTGAGTAGATTAAAACGTGGAGACTCTGTTATAGGCATATATTGTTTTAAGGTATCCCATATTTTGTCTTTGGTATTAGGGTGTTGCCATAATGCCCATAAATAATGGTAAAGTTCTTCTTCGGAAGGATTAAGTTTAGCAAGATGCTGTTCAAAAAGTTGTGTAGCTTTAAGAAATTCGCCTTGTTTGTAAGCGGTCATGAATTGTTCTACTTTATTAGCACGTTCTTGAATAGCTCGCTGTATCATTTCTTGGGCTAAAGTAGCTTCAGACTTGTACGTGATATAAGAAGATATCCAACTACCATTGCCATACGTAATCCAAGCTATATCAAAGCTGTTTTGCCAGTATTCACGAATGCTATCTTCAGGATAATAGTCAGATTTTTCAATTTCTTGAATAGTAATACGAGGTTCTTTTTGACACAAGGCTACCCAACGATTAGCACCATACGCAAGATGTACAATAATCAATTTTTGCTCTTTGATATTTTTTACAAAATTGCTGTTAAGTTCTGATGTACTAAACCAAGCTACTTCTTGCTGTATACCCTTGGAAACCATCAATATCCAATAGCCGTTACCATACACCAACGAAGTAGGTTTATAGCCTTCTTTGGCAGAGTCCTGAATACGTTTATCAGGAAACTCGGAGGTTACAAACATTTTTTGCTCTTTGAGCAATGTGCTTTTAGTCAACACAGTAATCCACATACCTGTAAATTCCGCAGGCATGGGATACGCACACATACATGTAACCGCATAACCTTTACTTTGGTAGTCTGCAATTTTACCACTATCGGGGAATTCTTTATTAGCAAGAATTACCTGGTCGCCCCAACCTGTGCCTTTTTCAAAAAGCAAATGAAATGTTCCTGCACCATAGCTTATTTGCGTAAGTGTATAATTGTCTAACTTAGCACTACGAATAAAATCTTCGGCTTTTTTCCAATTATCACAAGTTTGAAAACTTTGTTGTGTTCTTTTTTCTGTTATCATAAAACAAAAATAAAATATCTGTAAATACTAACAAGTGTTTTTTTATTTGATAGATGTATTTATTTAGTGTACTTTTGTGATTATGCACATTATTTTTGCGGGAGGAGGCACAGGAGGGCATATCTTTCCTGCCATTGCGGTAGCTAATCAGATTAAATCTTTACAACCTGATATTAGCATTTCGTTTGTAGGTGCTCTGGGGGGAATGGAGATGGAAAAAGTGCCGCAATCAGGGTATAACATAGATGGAATTTCTATTTCAGGAATACAGCGTAAAAAATGGTGGAAAAACTTTACTCTACCGTTTAAGATACTTCGTAGTTTAATACAGTCTAAAAAAATACTCAATAAATATAAACCTTCAATAGTAGTAGGCACGGGAGGATATGCCGCAGGACCTGTTTTGTATATGGCCTCAAAAAAAGGTATTCCGATAGTTTTGTTAGAAGCTAATGCTTTACCTGGATTAACGAACAAGTGGCTTAAAAATCGTGCTAATTTGATATGCGTAGGTTCAAAAGTGGCTATAGAATATTTCCCAAAAGAGAAATGTGTATATACAGGAAATCCTGTACGTAAAGATATATCAGGACAAAAGAAAAAAGAAGGCTTGGCTTATTTTAAGTTTTCAGAAGATAAAAAAACGATTCTTGTTATAGGTGGCAGTCTTGGGGCAGGTTCTATCAACAGGGCTGTTGCCAAAGGTTTAGATAAACTTATGGCACAAGATATTCAATTGATTTGGCAAACTGGTAAAGTCCATTATACTAACTATCAGCAATACGAAAAAAACTACTCAGACCGGTTAAGAATACTTCCTTTTATACAAGATATGAATTTAGCCTACTCGGCATCAGATATTATTGTTTCACGTGCAGGAGCTATTTCACTTGCAGAATTAGCTATTGTACAGAAAGCGGTAATTTTAGTACCTTCACCTAATGTGGCAGAGAATCATCAGTATAAAAATGCCAAAGAATTAGCCGACGAGAATGCCGCAATTCTTATTCCTGACACACAAGCAGAAGAGGATTTAGTCAATGAACTGATGAATTTAATTTCTCATGAAATTTTAATGGAAGCACTCTCTCATAATATCTTCAAATTTGCCCGACCTAATGCCACTGACCAGATTGCCACAAAAATTCTTTCTTTGATACAAAACTGAAAACATAAATTACTAGCTTAACAATAAAGTTAATAAATCCTAATGCTGTATTCATGTTTGCTTAATACATAAAGTATTGTTTTGTGGAAAATTCTTACAAACTATGAAAAAACAGCAATTCGTGTTGGCTTTATTAGTAGGTTTAATTACGAGTGCATTTGCACAAAAGCCTACCAAAACATTAAGCACATCAGGTGAGATTACTTCTAACCGTACATTAAGTAAAGATACCATTTACATTATTGACAGACCTGTATATGTACGTCCTGGTGCAAAACTTACTATTCCTGCGGGTACAATATTGAAAGGAAAAGTATCTAGCGCTGGTATTGGCACACTAATCATTGATAGAGGTGCACAAATTGATGCCCAAGGCACAGCCACAGAACCTATTGTATTTACTTCTGCAGCTGCACCAGGTAACCGTACAACAGGAGACTGGGCAGGTATTATCATCGTAGGTAAAGCAACTATGAATAAGCAAATTACTATTGAAGGCGGTAACTTTAACGTAGACCATGATTTAAATCCTTCTACCCCCCCATCTAACTCTCCTTTAATTCCTGGTTCAGATGACAATGATAACTCTGGAATTATGCGTTATGTGCGCATTGAGTATGCAGGATACCCTATTGCACCTAACAGTGAAGTAAATTCTTTATCTTGCTATGGGGTAGGTAGAGGTACAACTTTAGAGTACATACAATCTTCTTATGGTAATGATGATGATTTTGAATTCTTTGGTGGCACAGTAGATGCTAAGTATCTTGTAGGTTTTGCTGGTGTAGATGACAAAATAGACACAGACTTCGGTTACAGAGGAAGATTACAATTCATATACATTGTTTGCGACCCTTCAATTGCTGATGCTTTTGGAGATAGTAATGGCTTAGAAAGTGATAACAATAGCGCCCCTGACTTTGCTAACCCTCGTACTCAACCCACTATTTCTAACATGACTATTGTAGGTCCTTTAGCTTTTTCTAATACTGCCAACCCTAAATATGGTCATGCCGCACGTGTTCGCCGTAACTCCTTATATTATGTATATAACTCTATTTTTGCAGGTTTTCCAAATGAACTTCGTTTTGAAAATGGTTCTATTCAAGCCGCTGATGCAGACTCTATTGAATTCCGTAATAACATTTTTGCAGGACATAAAAATGGGGCTAATACGTGGTTGCCTAACTCAGGTGCATTTTTACCTCGTTCTTGGGTAAAAGAAGCTGGTTTTAATAATGACACACTAGTTACCATAAACGATGTAAAATTTGAAAATATTGTTGATCACACATCTAACCTAACTAATGCTATCGCTACACTAAAAACAGGTTCTCCTGCATTAGGAACAGCTAGTTTTTCTCATACTCCGCTATCAAGCTCTTTCTTTACCACAGTTACTTACAAAGGTGCTTTCCCTGCAACAGGTGGCGCATTATGGACAGACGGATGGACAGAATGGAATCCACAAAATAGACCTTATGATGGTGCAACCTCTGTAAATGATAAATCTTTTGCTCAATTTGAACTTTCTCAAAACATGCCTAATCCTTTCAGTACTAGAACCAATGTTGTGTTTAACGTAGTTAAAAACAGCAATTTAGTGTTCAATGTTGTAGATATGATGGGTAGAACAGTATATCAACACCAAGATAACTATGCAGTAGGTACACACACTATGGAATTTGATGCAACTAACCTTCCTTCTGGTATCTATTACATGAATGTAACTGACGGTTTAGGTGTTAGAACACTTAAAATGGTAGTTACTAAGTAATTTACTGACATTGGTTTTTCCAAAAGTTCAGGGTGAGCGTAAAGTTTATCCTGAACTTCTTTTTTATCTCTAAAATTGCTTTGGCAAGATACTGAACGCATACTTTTATGTAGTTTTGTAAAGTGAAATACAATGTACTCGTTTTTGTGTTCTTAAAAATGTTTGTGTTACAGGGTCAGGTTGTAGAAACAGGGGCTGTGGTATTGTTAAAGGAGCATTTATCTGAAATACAAGGTAAAAGATTAGGAATGGTGGTTAATCAGACTTCGGTAGTAGGCAAAACCCATTTAGTAGATACTTTACTGAAAAGAGGTTGTATAATTACCGCTATTTTTGCTCCCGAACACGGTTTTAGGGGAGATGCTGATGCAGGTGCGCATATAAAAGACGGTACAGACATTCAAACAGGTATAATTATTTATTCTTTATTTGGCAAAATTCTTAAACCCACTCCCGAAATGCTTTCTAATGTGGATATTATTTTATTTGACATACAAGACATAGGCGCAAGGTTTTATACTTATATTTCTACGTTAAGTTTAGTCATGGAAGCCGCAGCTGAACAAGGCAAAGAAGTATGGGTATTAGACAGACCTAATCCTAATGGAAATGTAGTTGGGGGACCTGTATTAGACAAAGCATTTAGTTCTTTTGTAGGCAAGCACGAGATTCCCATTTTACATGGCTTGACTATGGCGGAATATGCAACTATGGTTAATGGTGAGAAATGGTTAAAAAATGGGACTCAATGTAGATTGAAGTGTATTTTAATGAAAAATTGGTATCATTCTATGTCTTGGGAGGAAACGGGCTTAAAATGGATAAAACCTTCTCCGAACATTCCTGATGTAAAAACAGCTATCTGGTATCCTTATTCATGTTGGTTTGAAGGGGTAAATGTAAGTGTAGGCAGGGGTACATACAAACCTTTTTTATTTTTAGGTGCGCCATACATTAAAAATAAAACTTTGACACATCTCAGAGGTATCTATGATTTAGATACAATTGTTTTTACTCCTGTAAGTATTAAAGGAATGGCAATGCACCCCCCATTTGAGTTGCAAACTTGTAAGGGTATAGGAGTGAATACCCCACCCACCCACCCCCACGAGTGTTTTGAGTTAAGTTTGCAACTCTTAACCTTGTTTTATCAAAACAGCGGAAGACGTGCAGATTTTTTTCAGCCTTTTTTCATCAAACTTTGTGGCACTGACCAGATAAAAAAAGACATTATAGAAGGCAAAAAACCTGAAGATATTATTTTTTCATGGCAGTATAAATTGCGGGAGTATGAGCAAAAAAGGAAAAAATATATTTTGTATCCAGAGCAGTAATGCAGCCTTATACTCAACGATAATAAGTCTATAATTAGTTAGCATATATGATTTTAAAGACTGTTCATTTTAATTGAAAAAAAATTCATGATTATTCTTTTGAAATTAAGAAATAACTGCTAACTTTGTTGCAGTTAAACTTTAATTTTGTATCCATTATGCCTGTACGTTTAGAAAGAGATGATGATGACAGCACATCATACAACAATTCACCAGATGATAGTGGTAGCGGAAGTTCATCAGGAGGGGGAGGTTTGTTCTCTATCTTGGGAATGATATTCCGCGCTTTATTTGGCTGGTTTTTTAGCCGCAGAGGTTAAAATCTCAGAGAAAATGAAAAATGAAGCCTTATTACTTTACACATCATTGTACAAAGTAAGGTCTGTTTTTCTTAAAGCGCTTTACTAAGTGTGCTCTGACCTAAAAAATATTCTCGAAGAGAGATTAAATAGCAGTTCATTTCGGAAGGCTCAGTGCAGGCTTTACGTTACGCACAAAGTTTGTAGAAAACACAAAAGAATAAATTATGCAGATTGTCCCGTACTTCGGCAAGTCCAGTACGTAAGTTTTTTCGCAAACATAATGCTGGCTGATGTTTTTTATTTGTCTTGTATCTCAAACTTCGCACTTTTTAATAGTTCTATGCTGTTGTAATCGTTTTCGTCTGCAAAACCAAACTCCCAAAGAGAATAAATATCTCTTCGTTTTTCAAAGAAAAGTATATTTACTTTCTTTTTGGTGTGAATTTGCCACTGACGAAACGGATAATACAACTGCCTAATTATCGTGTTTCTTGTTGCAGAATTTTTGGCTTCTATCAAAACAATTTGATTTCTGCCTTCATAACCTGCATCTACTTCTGTTTGCACACTTTCGGTTGTGATAAGTTGTTTATGCTGTCCTGCATAAAACTCAAATTTTGGTGTATATTTTCTACCCCGAATAGTCAAAACTAAACTTTCATCTTCCAAAAAACTACGCACCAAACTTGACGCATACGCAAAATCCAAATGTTGCATTTCAGAATTTCCGATTTGTGAAGTTTCTAACTCAAAGTCAAGTTTGGATTTGTAAATGGTTGCGTCTGTTGTAATTTCGGGAATATCAATATAGCCTTCACCTTGTAAAATTGCATAAATACCATTTTTGATTGGCAAGATGAACAAATTATTATCCACAAAAACCTGAGGTCTGCTTTCTCTTGTGTCTTGTTTGCACAAAACACGAACTTCTCTTTC
>CALIZB010000067.1 GCA_938028625.1 uncultured Bacteroidia bacterium
TACAAAAAAACGGCTATTTTTAATAAAATAGCCGTTTTCATTTTGGATGTCTATTTTTATCTTAGTAAAGTAAGCGTACCTACCCGCGTATCCGTTTTGTTTTCACGGTTCGTAGCAGTGATAATATAGGTGTACACTCCGTCAGGCACATTGGGATTAGGCTTCCAATAGTCATTTCCTTCATATACTTTGTTGCCCCAGCGGTTAAATATCTGAATTTTGATATTCGTATAGTTCTGGAACACAGGAGCAAATACATCATTAAAGCCATCTCCATTAGGAGTAAAGATGTTGGGAATAAACATTGTACTTCCTTCGGGCAGTACAGTGATAGTAGTGCGTAATGTGTCTGTACAACCAAGTAAAGAAGTGGCTATTAAAGTAACTGCATATGTTCCTTGTGTGGTATAGGTGTGTGTAGGCGAGGTTAGAATACTGTTATTTCCATCACCAAAAAACCATTGATAAGTTACTGCATTAGTGCTATTATTTGTGAAATTGACCGTAGCATCAGGTAAACTGGCAGGATTGGGATTAGCCGTAAAACTTGCTGTGGGTTTTGCACTTACAATAATTTCCACTACATTAGAAAGATTAGGCGTACAAGTACCTGTGGTTACTTCGGCACGATAGTAAGTGGTTTGTGTTAAGCCATTGATGAATAAAGTATCGTTGTTAGCACTTGGAATGTTAGTAAAGGTAACATTATCTGTAGAAAATTGCCATTGAATATTACCTGAGTAACCTGTAAGCGTAATAAATGTATTCTGCCCTGGACATACAGTTTGATTGCTGTTTGCTGTACCTGCTATAGAACCGTTAGTAACTACGATTTGTGCTGTGGCTGTATTTGGACTTATACATACTCCGTTAGAAGTCATTTGTACGCTGATAATATCTCCCGCAACGGTACTGGTTGGTGTAGTAAATGTGTTTGAAGTAGCCCCTGAAACAGGATTTCCATTGATAAACCATTGATAAGTAGGTGCAGAACCACCTGTGGTTGTATTAGCAGTAAGTAAAACAGCCTGACCTGCACACACTCCCGTTGGAGAGATAGATACGGTTGCTGGTTGTGGAGCAAGTACTTGTACGTTAATTACAGCGGGGGTGTTATTGCATGCTCCTGTTGTACCATTCATGGTTACTGTGTAGTTTCCTGGTGTTGTCCAAGATACTGTAATAGAAGGTGTGCCATTTCCTGATAAAATAGTACCTCCCCCTGATACTGTCCAATTGTATGTATCCTGATTATTTTTTACGGTATAAATACCGTTACTGCCCACACACACAACTGTATCTTTATAGATTACACTTGCACCATACGCATCTTTTTGGTTAATAGTAATGTTTGCACCGTTATCTGTACCTGTTGCCGCAGGAGCAGAAGATACTACACGTACGCGATAAAGCGCAGAACCAAGCGTTCCTATTGGAATAGTGCCTGAAATTGTACCACTCGGATTTGTACCTGATAGTGCTAATGTACCTAAGGTTGTTGTAGTAGCAAAACTACCCATGCTGTTAGAGAGTTCTGCCGTGAAGATGTTTCCTGCACTGAATGTTCCGATAGTAGTAAAAGGAATACTTATACCATCACCTGCACAATAGCTTAAAGGTGATATACTGCCTGTAGTAATATTTACAGAGCATGTATTTACGGTAATAGTTACACTGATAGGGCTTCCAGGACATCCATTGCTATTTGTTTCGGTTACAGTGATAGTTTGTGTGCCTGCGGTTGTCCAATTGATGGTAACGCTATTTGTTCCTGCACCTGCAATAACAGTTCCGCCTGTTACTGACCAGTTATAGGTAGAACCAGAAGTAGCCGTTACGCTATACACTACATTATCACCTACACAAACAGACGTAGTAGGGGTAATACCAGAGGTATTTGGAACAGGATAAATAGTTATATCTGTACCGTTATCTGAACCTATTACAGGGGGTGTGGAGGATACTACTCGTATTCTGTATCCTGTACCTGCGGGGGTACCTGGGGGTATTCCTGCGGGTATATTTCCACTTGGATTAGTTCCTGACATAGCTAACGTACCTATATTGGTAGGTGTTGCAAAACTGCCTACTGCGTCAGATAATTGTGCGGTGAATACGTTTCCTGCTGTAAATGTTCCATTAGAAGTAAAAGGAACAATTACATTTGTGTTAGGGCAATACGCAATAGGGGTTACTGTTCCCGTTGTTATACTATTCGTACAGCTATTAACTGTAATAGGAAATGTTGCAGATGTAGCTGATGTATTACTTGAAGTTACGGTAATCGTGTAAGCACCTGGCGTAGTAGAGATAGGTATAGTACCTGTAATGGTGCCTGTAGTAGGAATAGTTAAACTGGATAGGTTTAATGTACCTATTACTGTGGCACCAGGGTTCATAATAGCCGTAAAAGTGTTACAAGGATGATAATAAGTGTGTGTACCTGTAAAGTTAATTGTGATAGGGTCGCCGGGGCAGAAAGGATTAGTAGTTACAGAATTGATAACCAGAGAAGGTGGAGTAGTATAAAGTTCAATATCGTCAATATTGAAGGAAGGGTCTACCCCGTCACCGTTATCATCGCTTGTCCATCTAAAACCAATACGTAGGGTACTTATTCCACTGCATGAAGGAGGAAGTGTAGCTGTAAAGGTAGTTTGTGTAGGTTGATTATTAAAAATAGTTACACCAATTTGGTTCCAAGTAATTCCGCCGTCAGTGCTATAATAGGCACGCCCAAAATCTGTACTACTGCCTACACAAAGCCAATTAAACTTTATGTTAATCGTACCTGTGGCAGGAGTAGTAATGTTCTGGCTTGATGTGATACGGTCTGTTTGAGTATTATTAAAAGGACCGTCATCATAATTTGCTCCGGGGCCGAATAGCGTACATAAAAAACCACTATTACAAGTTACATGCAGACTTTTATTGCCACTACCTCCACAAGGACTGGTTAATGGAGAATTATTGTTAATAATCCATTTGTTAGCGTTAGTTCCGTTAGGTCCACCGCTTGGAAATGCTGTAAAGAAAGTAGTATTATCCCATTTTGGTGTAGCACCGTCAAAGTTTTCATACCAAAATGTACCCTGTGCAAAGGATAAATCTAGAAACAAAGACAAGAGTAAAGTCAGAATAAGCGTTTTTTTCAACATACTCGTTTGTAAGATTTTTTGATTAAACGGACTTTTAATTCAATTCACAAATATAAAAAAAGAAAACAAACATGCAAAATTTTTGATAAAAATTTGATATTTAACTTTCTGAGTACATTATTACACAGCATTTTGTTGTACTATGTTATACTATTATAGAATCCTGTAATAGTACTGTTTTTAGTTTTATATTACAAAGTATAACAATACTATCATATAAAAGTATGTGTAACGTAGTTTATATCTATCTGTGTGCATGATGTTTTACAAACACACAAATCTTTGGTAGTTAGAAATCTATACTTTTAAGATAAGCAACAATATGCTGTTTTAATAAGGTTTCCTGTTCTTTTATAGACATCTTCGGCATATATTCTTTTACCTGATATACTGGAAAACCGCTTTTGTCTTTACCTGTCAGTACAAAATAACCAGACTGTGCCAAAACAGTACACATTCCAATATCTATAAGATGTTCTTTGGTGTCTTTATCCAAATTTGTATCCGCAGAACCAAGTTCACGCAGACCAATAAAAAGCAGTACTCCTTCTAGTGAGAGGGGTTTACCAAAATGCTCGTGTATTTTTTTGGAGTATTTCTGCCATTCTTTTTCTATCTGAAACTGGTCAAGATAGTTCATTCGGGTAAAAGATGTCGGGTGATTTTGGTTAAAGTTTCTTTTAGTTCTTTTCTATGAACAATAGCGTCTAAAAATCCATGTTCTAATAAAAACTCTGCTGTCTGAAAACCTTCGGGAAGAGGTTTTCCAATAGTCTGTTCTATTACTCTTGGTCCTGCAAAACCAATCAGTGCTTTGGGTTCAGCGAGGTTAATATCTCCAAGCATAGCAAAACTGGCAGTAACGCCGCCAGTGGTCGGATTGGTGCACAAAGAAATATATGGCAATTTGTGTTGTGCTAATATAGCTAATTTGGCAGACGTTTTTGCCATTTGCATAAGGCTCATAGCACTTTCCATCATTCTTGCACCACCACTTTTAGAGATAATAATCAAAGCAAGGTAGTTTTCTATGGCATAATCTACTGCTCTTGCAATTTTTTCACCGACAACGCTTCCCATGCTTCCACCAATAAAATCAAAATCCATACAAGCAATAACGATTTCAAGACCATTCATTCTTCCCGAAGCTACTCGTATAGCATCTTTAAGATTGGTTTTTTTCTGAGTGGCAGTAATACGCTCGCTGTATGGTTTTGTATCTACAAATTTAAGTATGTCTACGGCAGTGAGGTCTGCGGCAATTTCGGTAAATTCATTGTTGTCCAAAAGAAGTTGAAAATACTCTTCCGAACCTATATTATGGTGATAATCACAAAAAGGACATACATAAGAATTATCTTGAAGTTGTCTGATGTGTAAAGATTTTTTACAGGAAGGGCATTTTGTCCAAAGTCCGTCTGGCGTTTCCCGTTTCTGGTCTGTTAATGTCTTTATGTTCTCTTTTTCTCTTTTGAACCAATTTGTCATAACCGTATCTGTTTAGAGATAGGTTTGCAAATTTAACAGGATAAAATGGAAAAATAAAATCTATGGTCAAAAAAATAAGAAAAGTCATTTTTGGAAAAACACAGCATATACCTATTGAATAAATATTTTCCGTTAAAACTTGTACATCTGATTTTAATTATTATATTTGCGAGTAATCTACCAAAAAACTATGCTTCACCAGGAAACGATAAAAAAATTATCTGACAAAATAGAATATCTGATTAACGTAGCCAACAAACTGTCTGTAGAAAACAAGCAACTCAAAAATCAGCTTACCGAAGCAAATATGCAACACCTACAAAAAGATGCAGAAATACAGGAGCTAAAAGAAAAAATCACTCAATTGGAAGCGCTTATTTTAGTTAAAGAAAGCGAATTTGAACAGTATAAAACAGAAACCTCTATTCAGAAACGCGAAAGTGAAGTAGTCATGCAAGAACAGGCAGAGGAGGCTTCCAAGATATTAGACTCATTGCTTAACGGAGTAGACGATTGTATTCGCAAAATTAGTTAAGTATGTCTGAATTTTCTGAACAAAAATCTGTTGAAATCACTATTCTTGGTCGTGTCTATCCTTTGGTTATCGCTCCTGAAGATGAAGATATAGTAACCGCAGCCGCTACTTTAGTAGAACGTAAAATGCGTCAGATTACAGATAAATTTTCTTTGCGTGATGCGGTAGATGCCCCTGTAATGACAGCCCTGCAATATGCTGTAATCTCACTTATCTATAAAAATGAATTAGAACAAGCTAAATCTCTTTATCCTGATTTGGAAGCGCTGCTTACCCGTATAGAACAGGAAATCAGTAGAATAAGTAAAGAACAACCTCAAAAATGACTTACTTTTTTTCAAAGGTTAAAATAACATAGTCCGCATAACTTCTCAAACCTCTCCAAGCGCTTATTTTATTCTCTATGTATCCTAAACTTTTCCAGAAAAACGGAAAGTATTTTATCAATTTTTTCTTATAAGAAGGCGGGCATATACTACACAAACCTTCCCAAGCTAGAACTTTTGCTTTTTTGTCTAATTCACTTATAATCATTTTAGGATTGTAATAGTATGTGGTGAAAGAAATTGTTTCCAAATTACTATTACATTCTTTTTTATATCTACGAAAAGCTATGCGAGGTTTTAAGGTTAGTAATTCCAACCATTCCCAAGGACAGTGTCTTGGCATGACAACTACCGTCATTTTGCCTCCTGAACAGAGTAAATCCAAGCATTTTTGCAATACAGAAAAAAGATTAGATGTACAATTTAATCCCCCAAAATTAGAATAAATGCTATCAAAAGGTGCATATTCTTGCATTTTTTCTATGTTTTCAAAATTGCACAGAAACGGATATATTTTGTTTTCGGGCAGAATTTTGTTTTTTATGACTTTAACCATGCCTGGTGCGTTGTCGGTGGCATATATTTCAAAACCGAGTTTGCTAAAATACAAAGCATCTGTTCCTGTACCTGAATTCAATTCTAACATTTTACCCGGTTTATGGTATTTGAGTACGTGCGTATATACTCTTTTTCGCATATACTCTACTATTGGATTACTTTGATATAACTCATCAAAATGTGCAGATTGTATTGTAAATGCCTTACTGACTTGTACACTATTCTCCATACCAAATGCAAAATTAGTCTTTCATGTGATATACATGTAGTTTAATCTACTGAAAAATTAAATTTATCTATAAAACGTTTTTGCTAAGTTTAAAGTAAAAATTTTAGTATAATTTTTGTTGGCTTTATCTAACTTAATTCATGGTATAAAGTATAAACTACATAATTATGAAACTTCCTATTTTTATAGTTTTTGTTCTTAGCATAGTATTCTATAAACCAATGCTTTCTCAAGTTCCAAATGAGTTTTACTATGTAAATGCTCTCACATTTGCTTCTAATAGTAAAGTGACTAAAATCATTCAAGATGACTATACAGGGGATTATATTGTAGCAGGTATTTACCAGGGAAGCATTAACCTTAACCCTAACTCTAATACAGTTACGCACACTGGAGCTGGGGCATTGTGTTCTTACATTGCAATGTATGATATGTATGGAGAATATCTATGGTCTATTTCTTTGGAGGGGAGTACAGGTTCTGACACAACCTACATAAAAAGTATAGATGTAGATACAGAGGGATACATTTATGCTGTTGGGTATTATACCAATAGTCTGAAAACTTCGTATCCTGCTACTAGTGTACCTCATCTAAATAAGGTAGCTTCTCAGTCAGAAGGCTTCGTTGCACGTATTAACCCTTACGATCCAATGGATAACAAACAATTTTTAATTCCTGTGGGTAACACCACATCTGGTATAAGAACGTATGTAAATGATTGTAAATATGTTTATAATGAGGCATACCCCATATTGATACTTGGAGGAAAATTTAAAGGTAACAACATGGATCTTAACCTAGATGCCGGTATTACAAGTTTATATTCCTCTGCATCATTCAGTGGTTTTGTTACTGCCATTACTGCCGATTCAGCTCATGCAACCAATACTACTTTTACCCCTAATATAATAAGTACTACCACAACATTTAGTAATATAAGTATAGAAAAATTAAGTATTCCAAGATATGTTTTAGCATCTTCAGATACTATTAGGTTTGCGGCTGTATATAGCGGAACTACTACATCACCTTCTTTTACTTCAACAGGGGGCAATGATATTCTACTGGGGGCAATAGAAGTATCTTTTTCAACCTATGGACCTGATACTCTTAATCCTATATTGTCCTATTATGGCAGTATAGGCGGAAATGGTAACGATGATATAGATGACATGATATGGGACCCCAAAAACAATCATGTTCTTATAGCAGGAAATTATAACGGACTTATATAGATATAGACCCAACTACTAGTACTACATATTTAGGCACTTCTACAGATGTAGATGCGTTTATAGCAGAATACAACTTTAATTTTAATTTAGTTAAAGGGTTTCAGTTCAGTGGTTCAGGACATGAAAAAATAACTTCTATTGCTTTATGGAATTATGCGTCTGATACACTCTTGATAGGAGGATACTTTACAGGCAATGACATAAAACAAGGTTCTACAACTTTACATACTAACACTACAAGCGGTACAAGTGACGGTTTCATGAATTTGATAGCAAACGGTCCAACACTTACTTTTATACCGGGTACAGGCGTAAAATTTGGTTCTACAAGTAATGATTTTGTAAATACCGTAGCAGTAAGCTTTTTTGGTGAGGCTGTTGCAGGAGGTGCATTTACAGGTACCGTAGATTTTGATAATAGCGGTAGTGTATATGAAGAAGTTGCTCTTGGTGGTTCCCCTAATGGCTTTATGTGTTTCTATGGAGAAGATTTAAGTTCTTTTGTAGACAGCTATACTTCTGGAGATACTGACGACGAGGTTACAGATATAGATATTGATGAAAAAGGGGATATTTTTGCCATAGGCACTTATACGGGAAGCATAAATATAGGAACGAATACGCTTAATAGTTCAGGAGGTACAGATGTGTTTATTCAAAGAAAAAAGAAAAATGGTAATAATGAATGGGCATTCAACGCAGGTAGATTAGCTGGAAATACCATAGATAATATATGTAGTAAAATTAATGGACCTGGTAATGATAAAGCAAAAGGTGTAGTAACAAGTGATAGTTCTATTTATATTGCTTTTACAAAAAATGATATAGCGTATACACAACGCATAAACAAAAATACCGGTGGTCCTGTATGGTCACAAAAAATAAATAAAAGTGGTAGTGATATAGGGGGTATAACAGTGGATGCACAAGATGTATATATTGTAGGCGATAGTGCAGGCGTTCAAAT
>CALIZB010000068.1 GCA_938028625.1 uncultured Bacteroidia bacterium
TACATCATTTTAGGCTATACATTCAAAGAAAAGTTAGACCTCCGCTTTTCTATTGATTTAGTAGGAATAAGTTTTGGAAGCAGTGTAAATGCTGAACATATCACTAATAACAAAGCCAATATCTCTCCTAAGCATACTACACTCACAGCAAAACCTACTACCTTGAACTTGCTTTTAGTCAGTGACAATGATATAGGTTCTTTGAACTCTGAATTTACCGCAGGATACTGGATAAAAGAAAAATATTTAATTTTTGGCGGTTATAGCTTCTTATTTTCTGAATATACCACAGATAAAGTTATTCGTAACGATAATCAAAGGTTTAGATTAAAAGCGCATCTGGTAACACTAGGTATAGGCTATCAGATAAAGTAACAAGTGTCTACAAAAACTTTGTGATATTGCGGCAGATTTTATTTTTCAACTATGGAATACCCAAGATGCCCAAAGTGCAAAGGCGAAAACACTTATTTATATGATGACAATTTTGTCTGTCCTGATTGTTTTTATGAATGAAGTTCAATCCCCGAGGTAGAGGAAAGTATGTCAGATAATCTTGTCGTTAAAGATGCCAACGGTACAATACTTAACAATGGCGATACAGTAATCATTATCAAAGATTTGCCTGTCAAAGGAAGTTCAAAAGCCGTTAAAGCAGGTACAAAAGTGAAAAATATCAGACTCACAAACAGTGACCATAATATTGATTGTAAAATAGATGGTTTTGGTTCTATGGCACTCAAATCAGAGTTTGTGAAAAAAGCATAATTCAGACAGGATTACTGTTGTAACTCATACACACTTAAATTACCTGTTTTTTGTATAAGAATAACCTGTGAAGTGACCTGCTCGGGTAAAGAACATGATTTCTGATATGAGTACAAATATTTTATACGGGACTTGTGCCTCTCAAAATTAGGTATAATATCAAAGTATTATCTACTACAGTTTTTTGTAAAACTTTACGCGTGGTGTGTGTAGTACAGTTGTGCAGTCATCAGTTACACACCGTGCAAGATATACTCGGATAACGTTTTGCGGGTTTGTGTCAGGCGGGGATTTTTAACCACTGCATTTGATACAGAGAACCGCACTTCAATTATACAAAAAATTGTCATACAAAGCATGTCATCCCCGCTTGCACAGACCCTTAGCAGCAATTTTTTGTCACTCGTAGTAAACGCTGATGCGAGAGTTGCCTTTGACCTGGTATTGTCCCTGTCTTGTTGCATTATCTGTCTTGTAGGGAATTTTATTTTCGATACCAATTTTTCTGAGTTCTTGTCTTACACGCATCACATCTTCTTTGTCTGTGTAGTCGTAGGTGTAAACGCAAATAACTTTCATATTGTTATTTGTCGCGTTAGGGTTTGGTCTTGCTGTCGCGACTTTGGAAGTTCCACCTAACTGTCCATTTTCTGTCGCGATTTTTATTTTTTTCCAAACTATGTCTACATTGTCCACGCTGACAAAGACCAACCATTTGCCACTATTAGCTGGATTTGATTTGGGATATGCCCCCTTTTGTCTGGTTGCATAAATCCAATAAGCGTCTGTTACTTCGCTAGGATTTGCGTCCGAAAAAAGTTCATCTGAAATTTGTTTTTGAACTTTCTGTATTTGCTGATGTTTTTTTACGGTCAGCTTTTTGTCTAGCGACTTTTTTGTCTGTCGAGTGGATGTCTGCTTTTTCTTTTTCATAATTGTTTGATTTGTCGGTCTTTAAAGTTATACATAACGGTTTGCCGATTGCCGCAGTGCGGAATTCTTAGCACAAATGTTCAATAGAATCACCAAACTTCAAATATACAATTTTCTGTCTTACGAAGCAGGTTGCCCCGCATTGCGGCAACACGATGTTAGCGGTTTGTGCTTCTTTGGTCTGCAAAGTTTTTTTGTTTACCAAGGTCTGCACGAAAAAGTATGTTTGCTTGTTAATAGTGGAAGTGGGTCAGTAAAAATTAAACACCGAAGGGATGGAAAAATGAATTTCTTCTTGGGTCGGGTAAAGCACACTCTTTTACAAGCTTTGCATTGTGCGTTGGCTTGTAGCGGCTTGCAAATGTGTGTGCTTTTAAAGGAAAGTCATAATGTGTGTGCTTTTAAAGGAAAGTCATTCGGTAATTTACTGATTCAATACTCTTTGGTATTTTCTAAAATTTCCAACAAAATCCTTATACTGTTTGGCCATTACTCTTGCTATTTGAACAATATGACTTGGGTCGTGTGTTGCCCAAGTTGAAATTATGTGTTGCAGACTTACTTTGCAAAGTTCTAGATGCAGAGCAGTCTTTGCAAAATCCAATTCTTGCAAATTAAATGACAAGATCTCTGCGATATTCCTTTTACGAAGTTCCTGAAATTTCATTAGAAGAAACGAAAGGTCATTGTTTTCTGCAATTTTGAAATGTGCCTGCATATTAATAGGCGTTAACTTCTTTTCAATAGCTTCGCTTAAAATAATTTTTGTCCTTGTCAACCACTCCGTCTCTTCACAAACAATTAAGTGTGCAACTACTTCCTTTGCTGTCCATGTGTTTTCGCCTTCGTTGTGGTTAGTCCAGTCTTCACTAAGATTTTGTAGCATTGCTGAGATCACATTTGGTGTGCTTTCCAGAATTTCTAACGTTTTTTCAAATGAGAACTTCATACTAATTGGTTTTAATTTTAATAAGTATTGCTTTACGTTGTAATTACAATCTTAAATGTTCAACACGGACGACCTCCTGCGGCGTTTGAAGTAATATTGATATCCATTATCAAAAACTCTACGTCACCATTAGCTTTCGGACAATGTTCTACTCCTTTAGGAACAATAAACATATCGTCTTTGTACATTTCAATGTTCTTATCTCGCAGCTGCATAGTCAGATGTCCTTTGTAAAGAATGAACAGTTCATCTTGCTCGTCATGCTTATGCCATTTAATCTCGCCATTTCCTTTTGCCAGCTTAATAAACTGACCATTTGCCTTGCCAATAACTTTCTGATTCCAATACTCATTGATAGTTGTAAATTCCTGATTGATGTTTACTTTCTCTAAGGCATCAAGGGGATTGCTGAACTGTTTAACGTTTAATTCCAATAATGCCACATTTAAATTCCTGTGTTGTATCGGCAAATTTTAGGTGCGTCCTGGTCATAAATGGTTACTGCAAAACTTTTTGTGCCTGCCGGTGGATTTTCCCAAAACAGTTGTGGCGATAAGTTTTTACCATTACAACCAAAGCCGTTGAAAACTTGCTGTTCGGTGGCTTGCCCGCCAAGTTCATTGCTTTTTAATGTAAATGTTTGTGCATGCAATGTGACGCTTGCAAACAGAACTGCGATTAAGATTACTTTTTTCATGTTATTGGATTTTTAATTGTTAGTTTCTATCAATTGGGTTATTTCATTAAAAATTCTTTTGGTGTAAGGGGTGGAGATAGCGAGTTCTTTTCCAAGGCGAAGTATGGTTCCTCCCAGTAAATCCAGTTCACTCACACCTTTCTTGCCGTGTATATCAAGTTGTATAGATGAGGGCGTTTCAAAAGGAAATGAACTTGCAATCTTGAACGTGTTTTCAATCACGTTTTCGTCTAAGACAATTCCCTTTGCATGGGCAATCGCTTTTATTTCATTCATAATGTCTGTTGCTTCTTGCTTTTGGATTGGGTCGCTGCAAACTGTGCCAAAAGATGAGTTATGTTTTGTGGTAACTAATCCAAAACTTGCAATGAAAAGGAACTTCGTCCAAATAGCCTTATGCGGATTTTCTTGCAAATCAAAATCAATCCGACTTTTTTGAAGCAA
>CALIZB010000069.1 GCA_938028625.1 uncultured Bacteroidia bacterium
AGGAGCAGTAAGATACAGCCCTTTATATGCGTTAAAATGTGAAAATCTTAACCCACCACCTATTTTAATAGCTTTTTGCTTTCCAATACTGAATTCATATCTACCCCATAGATGCGCAGCATTTTTTTTATCACCCAGGGCGGCATTTATCCCTGCGCTTATCTGTGCATGTATAAGTATAGCACCAAACAATAACATCAAAAGTAATCCTGTTTTTCTCATAATCTTACTTACGATAAAACCTGTGGCTTTAGTTTCTCTGTTCTGATATAAAAACATCTAAAACGAAAAAAAGACCTGCAAAAAAGGTCTTTTGAATGGCATAAAAACATGAGTGGAGATGGTGGGAATTGAACCCACGTCCAGAGGAGGTGTTCCTTACAGGTTCTACAAGCTTATTTAGGTTTTAATGTCGCTTCCATGCCTCTAACCTAACGAACAGCACGGTTGCCAGTCCGAGCTACCGAAGTAGCATTTCAACAGTTCCTTGGACAGAAACGGTCTATCCTGCTTGATATGATGCTTCAGAGCGGAGGGTGCAGGCAACCCAACCGGAGAAGCAGTAACCGGGCTAATTACCTGAATTAGGCAGCTACAGAATAAGAATAATTGTCGTTTATTTTCTGAACATTTGTTTATTGAGTACATGTTCAAAACTCAACTTGCCCCTGTACAGATGACGCAACCTGTCAAGTCCTGTCATCCCCATTTCAAAGAACGTGAGCATTTATACTGAAAGCGACAATGTAAAGTTTCACAAAACTTTAAATTATTTTGTAAAACCCTGAAAATGAATATGAAAAAATTTGATATAAAATTTTAGTTCTCGTTTCTCTACTGTTTTTGAATAAATTCAAGTAATTTTGAGCATAAAAATAACATAAAAGTATTATGGCTTATGAAATGGTTATGCCCAAGATGGGTGAAAGCATTATGGAAGGCACTGTATTAAGATGGCTCAAAAAAGAAGGTGATACTGTACAGCAAGATGAAACAGTATTAGAAATAGCCACAGACAAAGTAGACTCCGAAGTACCTTCCCCCGTAGCTGGAAAAATTGTACAGCTCCTTGCCAAAGAAGGCGACGTGGTTCAGGTAGGGGCTGTCATCGCTCTTATTGCAACCGTAGGTGAAGAAACCGCTACTTCTGCTCCTGTAAAACAATTGGAAAAAGAAGTAGAACAGACTGTTCAAAATGTAAGTCAGCAGGTTGTTCTACCTGTATCTGATATTCATACGGAAAACAAAGAAACAAATACCAACCGTTTTTATTCTCCATTAGTACTCAATATCGCTCAGACAGAAGGTATTTCTATGGCAGAATTAGAAGCCATTCAAGGTACAGGTGCGGAAGGTAGAGTAACCAAGAAAGATATTTTGGACTATGTACAGAATAAAAAACAAGGTAAAATTACACAGAGTACCACCAAGACCACAGAACAGCCCAAAACTGAAAAACAAACTCAAACAGTTAATACTGCTTCCACTACAAAGTCCATTTCAGGTAATGTAGAAATTATAGAAATGGATAGAATGCGCAAAATAATCGCTGAACACATGGTGAAAAGTAAGCAGACTTCTCCACACGTAACTTCATTTATAGAAGTAGATATGACACCTATTGTTCAATGGCGGGATAAAATAAAAAACGCATTTGAAAAACGCGAAGGACAAAAACTTACTTTTACTCCTATCTTTATTGAAGCAATTGCCAAAGCAATTAAAGATTTTCCTTTGATTAACATATCTGTGGACGGAGATAAAATTATTGTCAAAAAAGACATCAATATTGGTATGGCAGTAGCTATTGGTGAAAATGGTACAGGCGGACTTATTGTACCAGTTATTAAAAACGCTGATGAGAAAAGTCTTGTAGGTTTAGCCAAAGCTGTAAATGACCTTGCCGAACGTGGTAGAAAAAATAAACTTACCCCTGATGACCTTGCGGGAGGAACTTTTACCTTAACCAACGTAGGTACATTTGGTAGTGTAATGGGCACTCCTATTATCAATCAGCCGCAGGTAGCTATTCTTGCCACTGGTACGATTAAGAAAAAACCCGTAGTTATAGAAACTCCACAAGGGGATATGATTGGTATTCGTCACATGATGTTTTTATCCATGAGCTATGACCACAGAGTAGTAGATGGTGCACTCGGAGGCTCATTCCTTAAACGCGTAGCCGATTATTTAGAAAATTTTGATACAGACAGAACGGCTTAAAAACATAAAATTGAATACTCTAAAACCTTGCAGATAAATATATCTGTGAGGTTTTTTTATTCTGATTTCACCACTTTATACTCCGAGATTTCTTTCTTTTCGCTTGAAAAATTGATGCCTACAAAGTAAATATCCAAACCCTGACTGTAAGGTGATTTATAGTATTCTTTTTCCTGTATCTGTTTAATCGCTTTAAGAAAAAAAAGCGGATATACCTTGCGTTACCTTTCAAAATTCCATAAAAAGAATGTAAGATTTCACAGTTTTGAATTGCTATTTCTTGTTTTTTTGTTCTAAATAGTCTGTTATGGGCTTATCATATTCATCTACTAAAATTACCACTTGTCGTTTGTATTGTTTATGAAGTTCTATAATCAATTCTTCAAATTTTGCACTTATGGTTTGTGAAAAAGTTTTTACATCATATAATTTTGCTTGATTGTTTAGACTATTGTCAATAGCTTGTTGCAAACCTTGATTCCGAAAATCCATCTACTGAAATCAAAATGTAAAACAGGATAGGCGTTCCATTCTATTTTGTTTTCAATATACAAATCTTTGAAATAATGTTTATTTCCTAAAAAATCTCTTTTAGAGTACTGATTAACAAAGATTTTCCAAACCTACGTGGGCGAGAGAGAAAAAAATTAGTGTTATTGTTATTTAGTAATTCGTATATGAATTTGGTTTTATCTACATAAATACGGTTTGTATCACGGATATTAGCAAAATCTTGCTGTTCTGTACTCAATTTTGGTAAGCTCATGCTCAAAGATAAACATTTTATAGCATAGATAAATGCTTATTCTTTTGTATAAACACGTTTTACTCGCTGGTTAATAGTAGTAATCACTTCATAGCCTATGGTATCGCACCATTTAGCTACATCATTTGCTTTTATTTGATTTTTACCTTGTCTTCCTATCAATACGACTTCATCACCCATTTTTACGCTCGGAATATGCGTTATATCAATCATCATCATGTCCATGCAAACTCTACCTATTACGGGTGCAAATTGTCCCTTAACTAATACTCTCCCTTTTCCATTACTCCAACGGCGAGATATACCATCTCCGTACCCAATCGGTAAAGTAGCGATAATGCTGTTTTTTTGTTTAGTATATTCGCTTCGGTTATAGCCTATGCTTACAATATCTTCATACTCTTGGATAGCTACAATTTTAGAATGTAAAGACATTATTTCTTGAAATCCATGTTCTTGTAGGACAGGTGAAATACCATACATGCCTATGCCCAAACGTACCATATCAAATTGTGCTTCTTTAAAACGTAGCATTCCTGATGTATTAAGAATATGTGCTAAAGTATCAGGATAAAGGTTTTTACATTGTTTGACAAGATTTTGAAAAAGTTGTATTTGTTCATGCGTGTAGGCATCATGTTCGGGATTATCGGCTGCGGCAAGGTGAGAGAGTATACCTTTTACTTCAAACAGTTCTTTTTTTTGCTGTAAAAATTGCCATACTTCCTTAAATTGATGTGGCAGAAAACCTAATCGGTGCATGCCTGTATCTGTTTTGAGGTGTATTTTTAAGGTGCTTTTTGCAGGAATATTCTCTGAAAATAAGCGTAATTGTTCTAAATGATGTACTTGTACTTCAAGGTTGTATTCTATACACCGCTGAACGTCTTGTGGTATAGCATTCATAACTAAAATGGGAATCTGAATGCCCTTTTTGCGTAAAAAAATAGCTTCGTCAGTATAGGCTACGGCAAGATAATCTACTTGTTGATAGGCTAATTCTTGTGCAATTTCCCAAGTTCCTCCACCATAAGAAAAAGCTTTTACCATAGCCATAATTTTAGTTTGTGGGTTAAGTAAAGCCCTGAAATACCGTATATTATCTGCCAAGATATTGAGATTGATTTTAAGATAGGTAGGATGTGCGGATTCTGTGATTTTTGGGATAAATTGTTCTAAATTATATTTCCTTGCACCTTTGAGTAAAACTACACTATTGTACAAAACTTGAATAGAAAAGTTTTTCTCTAATTCTTGAAGATTTGAATAAAATACAAATTGTGAGTTTTTTACTTCATTTTTCAAGTCAAAAAAATGTGTTCCTATAAGAAATACTTTGTCTAATGATGTAGCATTCAAAAATTCTAATACTTGTTTGTGTATTTCTTTTACATCATCACTTTTATAGTCTAAATCGGTGAGAATGGCTATCTTTTTAGGGTTTCCTTTACTTTGAACCAAAGCTTGTACTGCCTGACGAATAGAAATAAGGTCAGAAGAATACGTATCATTAAGAATGGTAATGCTTGGATGTGCGGTTATCCATTCCAAACGCATAGAAACAGGTTGTAAGTCTAAAAGTTCTTTTTGTATAAGTTCTGGAGAAAGATTTAAGTGCAAACACACCGCAATCACTAAATACACATTTTTCAGACTGACTTCATCTGTAAAAGGAACTTGAAAAGTATACTCTTTCTGTTGATGTAGAAACGTACATTCTGTATGCGTAATACCTGTATGTATGCGTGAGATATAAAAATCATAACTTGGTTTTGTACCTATTGAGATAATTTGTGAAGGCAGTTTTTTGTATTGAGTTATATTTTTTTCTAAAAAATCATCTGCATAATAGATAAGCACTTGGCTTTCTTCGGCAAGAATGAGTTTTTCAAATAATTTTTCTTGATAGGTAGTAAAATTTTCTTGGTGTGCTGTACCGATATTCGTCAGAATGGTAATAGTAGGTTGAATGATATTAGCAAGATTTTGCATTTCATTCTTTTGAGAGATACCTGCTTCAAAAATAGCAATTTCTGTATTATTAGAAAGTTCTTGTACAGAAAGGGGTACACCAATTTGACTATTATAAGATTTTGGACTTTTAGTAACTTTATATTTTGCTTGCAAAATATCATTCAACCATTCTTTAACAATCGTTTTACCGTTACTTCCTGTAATGCCTATTACAGGAATATCAAATTGTTTTCTATACTCTGCGACACATTTTTGAAAAAAATCAATAGTATTCTCAACAAGAATATAATTTACAGGTAACGACTTAACTTCATTTTCTTGTTGGACGATAAAGTTCCGTACTCCCTTACAGTATGCTTGCTCAATAAAATGATGCCCATCAAACTGTCTGCCTTTAATAGCTACAAAACAAATTCTATCGGCATGTATAATTTCGCGGGTATTCGTTTCAAAATAACGAAAGTACAAGTATTTTTTATCTGCATTTAATACAGCTTGCGGATATTCGGAAAGAGAAAAAACATTCATAACTATCTCAAATCGTTTGAAATAGACCTAAATACTTGGTTGAACATAGATACAGGAAAGCCAACAACGTTATAGTAACAACCTTCAATTTTGTAAATGTAGCGTAATCCGAACCAGTCTTGTACACCATAAGCACCTGCTTTATCATAGGGTTGAAAGGTATCAATATAATACTCAATGTCTTTATCTGACAACTCGTAAATGTAAACCTTTGTAGCGCAAGAAAAAGATATAGGTTCATTAAACTTTTTGCTATAAATACAAACACCCGTAACTACAACGTGAGATGTACCTTGTATTTTTTTAAGAAACGAGAGGGCTTCTGTTTTATCTTTGGGTTTGCCGAGTACTTCATTGTGTTGAGTAATAACTATGGTATCTGCACCGATTAAAGGTAATTCTGTATCTGTGTTTTCTTTGATATAAGTTAGAATCTTATTTTTAGCAATTTCAATAGTGTTTTCTTCGGGGGATAGTTTAGGGTCAAAGTATTCGGGAGTATCGGCGTGTACAGCGATAAAGTTATATCCTGCTTGTTTAAGAAGTTCGCGCCTGCGTGGAGATTGGGAAACAAGAATAAAATCTACATTCATGGTACAAACATACAAATAAAAAGCCCACTTGAAATCAAGTAGGCTATAAACGTAATGTAACCTTTAACAACCGATAGTTAAAAGAAGGTTAGTAACTCATTTCATCAAGTTTTACTTTACCACGGTAAATCCAGTAAATACTGATGGTATAAGCTAATACAACAGGCACACCTAAAAGTGCAAAAATGAGCATGATGTTAAGTGTTTTTGGGGAAGATGCGGCATTATAGATATTTAAGCTATTAGCGGGGTCTACTGCGGGTACAAGGTTAGGAAATAAACCTATGGCAAATAATCCCATTAAGCACATGATATTGATACTTGATGAAATAAAGGCGTTAGTAGGTCTATTTTTGGTAACTTCACGCGGAATATTAGCTACAGCAAACATATTTATCAGAGCAACAATAAAGAACAGAGGTTGCTGTCTGAATTTTTCTGCCATGTGCGGTACATAGAGTAAGGTTATCATGCTTAATGATACATAGCACATGATATAAAAAATCATGGTATTATTTACCCATAAACGTATGCGTGCTTGAATTTCACCTTCGGTCTTCATGAGTAGATAAATAGCACCGTGCATCATAAAGAGAGATACCGTAGTAATACCTACTAAAACTGTGTATGGGCTAATTAGGTCTAATACGTTAGTATGTAACTCATGATTTTTATCCAAAGGAACACCCGTTACAATGTTACCTAATGCAACTCCCGCTAATAAGGCAATCAGATAGCTGGATACAGAAAAAGCAATGTCCCAGTTTCTTCGCCATCTTGGGCTGGGGTACTTACTTCTAAATTCAATAGAAACTGCTCTGAATATGAGTACTAAAAGTAAAAGCATAAAAGCGTCATAAAAAGCCGAGAATACACTTGCGTATACATGTGGGAATGCGGCAAAAAGCGCACCTCCTCCTGTAACTAACCATACTTCATTTCCGTCCCATACAGGACCAATAGAATTTAATAGAATACGGCGTTCTCTGTCGCCTTTGGCAAATAAGTGCAATGCACCTACTCCCAAATCAAAGCCATCTAATATGGCATAACCCGTAAGTAAAACGCCTACTAAAATAAACCAAATGATATTTAAGTCCATAATTTATATTGATATTTATTTGATTGTTATTGTTAATGAATGAGATTAAGTTTATTTATTTTTCTGCGGTTTCTGCGGTATCTATTCTCTCGCGGGTAATTTTATTTACCCAAGGTGCAACGTCTCCTCCTATATTTCTGTATTCCTCAGAAGTATCGGCTTTAGCAAAAGGACCTGCTTTTACTTTTTCATTCAATAAGAACACAAAAAGTACAAACAACAACAGATATACTAATCCAAACATAATCAAAGAAGAGAGAACTTGATTAGCGGTTACACTTTTAGAAAGCGCTTCGGATGTGCGAAGCATTTTATACACAATCCAAGGCTGACGACCTACTTCTGCGGCAAACCACCCTGCTTGATTAGCAATATGAGGTAAAATAACAGATAAAGTTAAAATACTTAACATGGTTTTGTTTGTCCATAATTTACCTTTGTACCATAACCAGCCTGCGGCTATGCAAATAAAAGTCATTAAAAATGCACAAAGGAGCATAAGGTGGTAATACTGAAAAGATGCATTTACAGGGGGCAAATCTTCTTTTGGGAAGGCATTAAGTCCTTTTATGGGTGCGTCTGTACTGCCATGTACAAGAAAACTTAACATTTTAGGAAATGCAATACCTGTGGTTTTTTGATTTTCTTTACTCACCCAACCAAATAGATATAAATCTGCGGGAGCATTGGCTTCAAAGTGTCCTTCAAAAGCGGCTAATTTTTCAGGTTGATTTTTAGCTACACCATTAGCGCTAGAATGTCCGCTGATGTATTGTAAGCCCATAGCTACAAAAGCTACCGTCAAACCTATTTTCATGGAACGAATAGCAAACTCTTCATGAAGTTTTTTTCTCAAATAATACGCACTAATACTAATTACAACAAAAGCACCTACTAACCACGCTCCTAATATCACGTGTACTAAACGTTGCATAGAGGAGGGATTAAATACTACTGCCCAGAAATCGGTAATTTCAGCTCGGGCATTAAGTCCTTCACCTACAATGTGGTATCCTGCGGGGGTTTGCATCCAAGAATTGGCTACTACTATCCATACAGAACTCAATGTAGCACCTAATGCAACCATTATTGTTGAAATAAAGTGTGTTCTTGGACCTACTTTGTTCCAACCAAAAACCAAAATAGCTAAAAATCCAGATTCTAAAAAGAATGCGAATATTCCTTCTGCGGCTAATGGGCTTCCGAATACATCACCTACATAGCGAGAATAAGTAGCCCAGTTTGTTCCAAATTCAAATTCCATCACAATACCTGTGGCTACACCCACAGCAAAAGTTAAGGCAAATATTTTTACCCAAAATTTAGTAATGTGCTTGTAAATACGTTTTTTAGTACGTAAATACATAGCTTCCATAATCACCAGCACTATTCCAAGCCCTATACTCATAGGCGGATAGATGTAATGAAAAGCAACTGTAAATGCGAATTGTATTCTCGCTAAAATTTCAACGTCCATAGTAGTTAAATGGTTTGTATGTTTTCAAACGCAATACTACAAAGAAAGTTGTTACAATTTTCAAAAAAAATTGAAAATTATTGACACTCAATATAAAAAATATAAAATTTAATTAATTGATTATCAATGCTTTGCGTTTTATGAATAAATATTCAGAAACTTTGTATAATAAGGTTGTGTTATTGCAAGTTTTTGTATAAACATACAATAAAATGCGCGGTTATAAGACAAACAAAAACAGAAAAGATTTTGTATTAGATTTTCTCCCACTCAAAAACCGTAAGATTTTTACTGTTTAAGTCAAATATCATTCCTACCAAATAAATTTCTTTACCTTGTTGCGTGTATTTTTCGTAGTATTTTTTAGCTTTTATCTGCTGTAATGGACTTTCATTATGGTGTGCCATCTTGAACTCAAATAC
>CALIZB010000070.1 GCA_938028625.1 uncultured Bacteroidia bacterium
AAACGAAAAAATACATCATCTTTCAGGGGGAGAAGCACAAAGAGTATGGCTTGCACAAAAAATTGCCCAAAATGCTCCCATTCTGCTATTAGATGAGCCTACTCAACATTTAGACGTCAAACAAAAAGAACTGTTTTTTACACTACTAAACAACATTATTGAACAAAAACAAAAAACCGTGATTATGAGTACACACGAAATACAAGAACTTTACCGAATAAAAGGAAATATTTGGTGCATCTATAATCAAAAAGCGGAGGTCATAGAAAACTATACTCTCATGGATATAGATAAATTGAGAACAAAGCTATTAGCATAAAAATACTACCAAGTAATCTTTTCTTTATTTAAGAATGCCGAGATACCTTTTTTGCAGTCTTCATTAGCACGCGCTTCGGCATTCATTTTAGCGGCAAATTCAAGCGCATCTTTGATGCTCATACCTTGCACATCAGCTATCATGCGTTTGGTAAAGTTCATAGATTGAGCGCTATTTTGTTCGCATAATCGTAGAGCAAAAGATTTAACGGCTTCTTGCAAATTTTCATCAGGAACAACATAATTGATTAAGCCATATTGTTTTGCTTGCTCCGCACTGATAATGTCTGCACTTAAAAGCAGTTCACGGGCTTTTCCTTCTCCTATTTTACGAATAAGATAAATCATTACAATAGCAGGAATAAAACCAATACGAGCTTCGGTATAGCCAAAGGTAGCACTTTGTGCCGCAAAAGAAAAATCACATATTGAAGCTAATCCACATCCTCCTGCTAATGCCGCACCTTGAATCTGTGCAATAACTACTTTATCTAACTGATAGATTTTGTCAAAAAGTTCAGCTAAATGAGATGAGTCTTTGAAATTATCTTCAAATGTAAAGTTTTGTAATTTTTGCAAGAAATCTAAGTCAGCACCTGCACAAAAGGCTTTTCCATTAGCTTTAAGCACAATTACTTTACAATTTTCATCTTTATCAGCACTATCAAAAGCATCTTGTAATTCGCTGACTACATCAAAACTAAGCGCATTCCTTTTATCAGGTCTATTTAGAGTAATATAACCTATTCTCTGTTCAGTATGATAAGTGATAAATTCGTATTCCATGCTACAAAACTAATAAAATTTATATTTTATGCTATTTTCTGAAAGATAAGGTTGAAACAAATAAACTAAATTACTGAATGTAGAGTATGTTTGCCAAGTCTAATTTTCTATTTTTTTACCTGATTTTTTCCAGTTGTTCAAAGTTTTTTCATCTACCTGTAATACTTCGGCGGCTTTTTGTCTGCTTCCATATACGTTTACTGCCCATTTTTGCAGTTCATAATGATATTCGTTTTCCATTTCGCGAGCAGTTTTACCATAGATAAAATTATATCCTGAATTATGAACGGCATCAGTATGAAAATACTCATACTGTTGTTTAGCATATTCAAAAGCAGATTTAGCTTTGAGATGAGAAGTAATTTCTTTACCAAAAGTAAGGTAAGTTCTATAATATAAAGCAATTTTTTGCAAATCTCTATAATTACCAGGAAGTTGTAATCCTTTAAGCCACAGCATAAGTTCATGATTTTTTGGACAAGAGTATTCTCTTTCAAATCCCATTTGTTTCCATACATTTTCCCAGTCTTTTTCACGGTCTTCGGGAGTTTCTCTTAAAGAGGGTATACGCAAAATGTGCTGTGTAATTCTATCATAAAAATCAGGTAAAAGCATGTTTTTGAGTTCTTCAACTGATTTATTAGTAGCAAAAATAATTTTACATTTAAGTTTTTCTTCTTTGTTTGAACCAAGCCTACGAACACGCATATATCCATCTTCATCAGTTTGTAGAGATTTTAAGAGCTTACTTTGAACAATTTTAGAAAGATGATGTACTTCGTCAAGAAAAAAAACTCCACCATGAGCTTCTAAAAGCATACCTTTTTTACCTTCCTTTAAAGCTCCCGTAAATGCACCTTTTTCATAGCCAAAAAGTTCGCTTTCTGCCATAGTATCATCAGCAAAAGAAGCCCCGTTGGCTTCAATAAAGGGTCTGATTTTGTGTTTTTCTGCAAATTCTTTAATCAGTTTGGACTTTCCAAGCCCCCTCTCTCCGATAATCAGGATTCTAAACTCTGTTTTAAAGAACACGTCAAATAGTTCATTGATAAGTTCTCTTTTTTCGGAATGCGTATTTTCTATGATAGAAAACTTTTTAACCTCATTGAGAATTTTTGTCGGACATTCTTTGATATTAAAAGGCTTGAAACGTTCTTTACGCTCTGCTTTTTTATCATCATAAGTTTTTATAAACCTGTGCTGCGCAGGAAGTTTATTCAATTCAGAAAGCAAATACCATACGGTTTGTGTTTCAGGGCTACCCAAAGTAATGTTAATAATATACTCCGTATTAGTATCCTCAATCATATTTTTTTGTATCCAACGAGAGAGCTTTTCAAATATTTCTTGCTCATCATGCAGGTTGCTGATATCAAGTTCTACTTCTCTAAACTGATTGGGTTTATATACTTTGGTAAAATTAGTTTCTTGTAATAACCAACTTACCTGGTCTTTTATGCTATAATGATGTATATTACGCCATAAAAGTGCAATAAATACATCATAAAGTTGTGGATAATGTTGTTTTACATACTCTTTTTCTTTATCTAAATGATAACAAATGTGTGTGTTATCTTCATGAGTAAGTGCTTCATAAACAGGTACAAGATTATGGTCTTTTATGAGATTATCTTGTAAAATAGATTTCTTGTAAAAAAACCTTCGGGACTCTAATGCATCAAAAGTTTCTTGTGGTGCAGTAAGATAAATCACCTCGTCAAAAGCAAATTTTTTGTACTTTCGGTTATAGGGTTCATCAAAAATGTCTATAAGTTGTGTTTGTTCTAAACCTTTGAATTGAATACTTTTACTCAATCCATGTTGCCAGAATGCAGAAAGAACATGTTTGAGATAAACAATGCCATGCTTGGTATAATGCCAGGTAACATATATGCGCTTTATTTTTTGCTGTTGCTTGTTTTGTATCATACAGACAAATATGAGCAAAAATTTTTTCTTAAAACAACAGTATTAAGAGCATTGATAGAATATTCGGGAATAAAGTATATTTTATTTATTTACCTTTGTAAAGTATTGGGTATCTATGAAAGTGAATTTCTCTGACCAGGAAATTATCCGTATGATAGAAGACGGGGACGAGCGCGCGTTGGTATACCTGTATCGTACGTATTACAGTATGGTCAGAGGGTACATATTAAAAAATTCAGGAAAAGAAGAGGACATTGATGATATGTTACAAGATATTGTAGTTTTGATATGGGAAAAAATAGCTTGCAAAGAATTTATATTGTACGAGAATACACAGCTTAGTACCTATATGTATTCTATAATGAAAAATTTATGGCTCAAACGATTGCAAAAACAAAGTAAATTCACCTCTCACTCCGTGGAAGAACATGACAGCCCTGATGATGAAGAAACGTATGAAGACCTGCAAAAATCCGAGATTGTGATACAAGCTATGCAACATATAGGAAGCACTTGCAAAGAAATTCTTACATATTTTTATTTTTACAAGTATAGTATGGAAGAGATTGCAGAAAAACTCAATTTTGCTAATGCTCAAACGGTAAAAGCAAAAAAATATCAATGTCAAAAAAAATTAGAGGAAATTATTAAACAACAATATAACGCATTAGATTTATTATGAACGAAAACTTTACTTATTGGTCAGATTTGGTGGATAAAAAGCTACAAAATAAGTTATCTGAACAAGATAATGCTAATTTTGAAACACTTGTTTCACAAAATATAGACTTTCAGAAATTTTATGAACAGCAAAAACAACTTGCAATAGGAATAAAATTGGTAGAAAGACAGCGCTTGAAAGAGTCCCTTAAAATACAGTTGCAGGAAGAAAACAAGCATATTTCTGGTAGTGCTAAAAATCGTTTTTGGCATATATTATGGCTTTCGCAATACAGTGCGGCTATATGGTTAGTTACTATAAGCGTTATCATTACTTTATCCAGTGTTTTTCTTTACCGTACATGGCAACAACAAAAGCAAAAAAAACAACTTGTCATAGAATGGCAAAAAGCAGAGGAATTATTAGACGAACCTAATAAAAAACAAGAGATTATTATTTCAAAACCTGAAAATCCGTCACATACGCATACACCTTCACAAAAGCAAAGCACCGTGGTTGTTCCCAAACCTTCTCCTAATGAGGAGATAATTCCTAAACGAGCAGAGAAACAAATTGAAGTTCAAAAAGATACTGATAAAAATGAAGGAAAAGAACTACTTGCTGATGATATAATAAAATTAGATGAAAAACAAACAAAAAATAATGAACAGAAAACTGAGAAAAATGACATAAAAAACCCGATTGAAATTTTATCCAATGTTGTAGAAGCAGAAGAGAATAAAACACTCAACGCAAAAAAACCTTCGGGTATTCCGCAAAAAGAAGATGTAAAACAAAAAAGCAATATCCGCGAGTTTTACCTGCCCGTGTACGCACTGCGTATACAAGATGAAATACAAAATAAAAACTATACCTCCACACCAGAAAATATAAAAAGTGGAAAAAATATACCACGCTCAACAAAATCTACCGTAGGACCAAAAGTATTTGTTACCCAATATACCGATAAAAAAGTACAAGAAAACAACGTATGGTATTATGACTTTAACCGCGATAGTGCAGGCGAACATTTATACATCTATGCCGATTTTGAAGTACAATCTTTACAACTCTATATTGACCGTAACCCAAGCCCTGTAAAATACTACCTAAAAACAAAAAAAGGTGTATATGTTCTCTATCCCAACCAAACACAAAAACAAGCCGAACTTGTAACAGATACAAAAGTTTTACAACTTACAAAATAATTACAAGGATATCTTTTTATCATGCTTAACCTGCATTGGTCATGTTAAATACAAGGTAAAAAAAATACCTTATATTTTTGTCCATCATTTTTACTTAACTTCTTAAAACTATGAATTTCTGGAGAATTGTACTAGCAGGTTTGGTTTCTATTGTTGCATTTTCATTGCTTACTGTGTTTCTTTTTGCAACCATAGCCTCTGCTTCTAAATCAGGACCTAAAATACCTAAAAATAGCGTATTAGTACTGAATTTTGAAAAACCTATCTCTGAACGTGCTACGGATAATCCTTTTAGCGGTGCAAGTCTACTGAGGGGCAAAATGGGTAGTTCTAAACAAGGTTTAGATGATATTGTAAAAGCTATCCGCATGGGGGCTGTGGACAAGCGTATCAAAGGTATTTATCTTAACATGAGCGATATTCAGGCAGGCTGGGCAACCACAGAGGCTATACGCAAAGAACTTTTAGAATTCAAAAAGTCTGGTAAGTTTATTTATGCGTATTCCGAAGGATATACAGAAAAAGCATATTATTTAGCCAGTGTTGCAGACAAAGTATTTTTATATCCCGAAGGCGGTTTTGAACTTAATGGGGTAAATGTTACTATTGCCTTTTACAAAGGTCTAACCGAAAAACTCGGCGTAGAAATTACGCCTATCCGCCATGGAAAGTTCAAGAGTGCTGTGGAACCCTTTTTACGCAAGGATATGTCCCCTGAAAACAAAATGATGACACAAGAGTTTATCGGAGATATATGGGAAAACTTTTTGGAAAATGTTGCCAAAAGCAGAAACATCAGTAAAGAAGATTTGCGTCAGATAGCCAATACTATGGCAATCCGCCAGCCCAAAGATGCTTTGAACAAACGTTTAGTTGATGGACTTTTGTACGAAGATGAAGTAAACAGCGAACTCCGCAAAAAATTAGGCATTAAAGAAAAAGACAAAATTAAAAAAGTATCTTTTGAAACCTATAAAGATGTTAAACCCAGCAGTGTGGGGCTTAAACAAAAAGGAAAAGATAAAATTGCCATAGTATATTGCGTAGGTGAAATAAATTCAGGTGAAGGTGATGAAGAGAAAATAGGTTCAGTTACTACTGCCGCCGCAATCCGCAAAGCAAGGTTAGATGACGAAGTAAAAGCTGTAGTATTGCGTGTAAATAGCCCTGGCGGCAGTGCATTAGCTTCTGATGTAATATGGAGAGAAATTGTATTGACTAAAAAAGTAAAACCCGTAGTAGTTTCTATGGGCGACGTAGCCGCATCAGGAGGATATTATATCAGTTGTGCGGCGAATAAAATATTCGCCGAACCTAATACGATTACAGGTTCTATTGGGGTATTCGGACTTATGCCCAATGCTCAAAAACTTTTTAACGAAAAACTTGGTATTAACTATGACGGTGTAAAAATCGGCGAATTCTCCGACCTTGGCGCTATTTACAGACCACTTACAGAAAAAGAACAAGCAATTATTCAAGAATCTGTAGACCAGACCTATGAAACTTTTATTACCCGTGTAGCCGAAGGGCGTGGTATTACCAAAGCTGATGTAGATTCCATCGGACAGGGTAGAGTTTGGAGTGGAGTAGATGCCTTAAAAATAAAATTAGTTGATGAACTCGGCGGTCTACCCGAAGCTATTAAAGAAGCAGAAAAACTTGCCAAACTTACCAAAGGCAAATACAAAATTGTACAATACCCTGAAAAACAAGATCTCTTCTCAAAAATTCTTAATAAGGATAAAGAAATGAGCGAAGAGATAAAAACTCAAATTGCCAAAGAATTAGACTTGTATCATGCCGTACAAGCACTAAAACAAGCACAAAAAGGCGTACAAGCTCGTTTGCTGTACGATTATATAATAGAATAATGCAATTTCTCCCAAATCAACCCCTGACAGCAAAGTATGTCAGGGCTTTTTTATATCTTCATACTTTCCACAATAAAGACTCTACCACAATCTTACATAAAAAGCAAGATTTTATCTCATAACAAAAAGCAGTAAAAACAATTGTTGTATCAGTATGTAGGTGTATCTTTGTATATTGCTTATGACAGCTTTGTGGTTTTATGAAAAAATAAAACTTTATACGTCTACAACAGTATGGTTTTTTATTATAGCTGTACTGATTCGCCTGATTTTTTTTGTAATCAATTACTCTACTTTAACCCAAATCCCTGTGGCTACAGACAGCTTCGGATATTACCAAAGAGCAGTCAATTTAACCCTTCATCAAACGTATACTTTTCCTGAAAAAGACCACGAGGTTGCTTTCTGGACGCCTGGTTATCCTTTTTTAATATTCGTTATTTTCAAAACATTCGGTATAAAAATCAGCATAGTTTTGATAATTCAGATATTTATTGGCAGTGCAGGTTTAACCTTGTTATATCAGCTTGCGCAAAAAAATATCCCTGATACGTATACAAAACCTCTGAAATTTTTTTTGCTTCTATTTCCTGATTTTATTCTATATGATGTACAGTTACTTACACAATGTCTGTTCAATACAATACTTTTAATTGTAGTATATCTTTTACATAGTCAAAAATGGAAACAGTACAGATATGCGTTAATTGCAGGTTTTGCTTTGGGCTATGCTATTCTAATTAAATCTGTGGCAAGTTTTATCTTGTTTTTGCTGGTGTTGTACATTATTTTGTATGCAAAAAAAAACTGGAAGCAAGGTTTAACCTTGATAATTACAGCTGTGCTGTGTGTTTTACCTTGGAGCATACGTAATTACACCTTAACAGATAAATTTGTATGGGTTCATACGAATACACAGTGGAATTTTTATTTGGGTAATCATCAGCAGAGTACAGGAGCGTATGGCGGAAAAACCTCTTATCTGTATGACCACACTTTTTTGGAAGGTTACACAGAATTAGAACGTGAAAAAATATGTAAAGCACGCGCATGGGAGTTTATTACAAAACACCCATTCCAAGCATTAAAAAATAACTTCTTAAAATTAAGTAGGACGTTTAGCCCGCGCGGGGCATGGGCATTGTATCATACAGGAAACTCCCGAACAGGAACAGATTTCTCTGCATACTCTACTCTACCCAACAGTACATTTTTACAGTGGTACAGCCTGCCATTTTTGTTTCTAGTTCAGATGTTTGGTATTTTGGGAATATTCACAGCTATACAAAATTTTCAAAAACATTATTGGTTATTGATGCTTTTTATTGCATTTTTAGCTACTTTTTTCCTTTTTGTAACAGGTACAAACTATGTTTATCTTGCTTTACCTTATTTGACTTACCTTGCATTTTTAGGTTTTGTAAATTTCAAAAAAAATCTTGTTTTGGTAAGTATTACAGGAGTTGCGGTGATAATCAACTGGGTTTTTCAGTATTATCTTTATTTATATTGATTTTTTTTGTAAATTCGTATACCTAAACGAATGAATATGAAAACAAATATCAGAAATATTGGACTGGCAGTTTGCTTTTTTTATGCAGTTATAGCCTATTCACAGGAAAAAGATTTCTCAGGAGAATGGAGCGGCAAATTACAACAGGAAGCAGGCGGTGTAAGTCCTGAATATAATTTTCAACTTAGCTTAATTCAGGAAGGAAACAAAGTAAAAGGAGCATCTTATATAGAACTCCCTACCATGAAAAACGTATTTGCAACCATTAAATTAAGAGGTACTATAAAAGGCGATAATTTGATATTTGAAGAATATGAAATTATGAAAGAAAAAAGATTGCCAAATATGCAGTTTTGCCTTAAAAAAGGCACACTAACACTTTCGCTAAAAGATAATAAATGGGAATTAAGTGGACCTTGGACAGGTACATCAGGTTTTGGCACTTGTCCACCTGGTATTATCAAAGTATACAAACCATACATAAAACCCATAGAACCTGTTGTTGTTCAACCCAAAAATAATGAACCTAAAGAGGAAAAACCTAAAGATGAACCTAAACCACTTCCCAAAGATACACTCACAGATTTACCTATGGATATTAAAAAAGGTGAAAAAATTATTCTCAAACATATTTATTTCAAGCCCAGCAGTTGGGATTTGTTGCCTACTTCTTATCCTGAATTAGAAAAAGTGTACCGTTATATGCGTGCCAATCCTACTATGATAATACAAATTCAGGGACATACAGACATAGGTAGCACTGCTGATTATAATTTAAAGTTATCCGAAAACAGGGCAAAAACCATAGCAGAATGGTTGACTTCCAAAGGTATAAAACAAGAACGCATTTCTTACAAAGGTTTTGGCAATACTAAACCTATAGCCGATAACAATACCTCCGAAGGCAGGGCAAAAAATCGCAGAATAGAATTTGAAGTTATTCAGGAATAACAATACATTTATTAAACATAAATGTATTGTTTTCAAATTGTTACAGAAAGACTGAAAATCTCTGCTTGACTTTTTTAATATCTTTTTTAACTTGCAAGTAAATATTATAACTATCACTCACTATGAAAAAAGTTACTTATTTACTTTTTGCTATTGTTTTGCTCATAAGTTTCTCGTCTTGTCGTAAAAAAGAAGAAGCTAAAAAAAACACCCCCGATATTAGTTTAGCCCAAGAAACAGGGGAGAATAAAACTGCTGATGACGCAGACGTGAACATTCTTAATGACCAAGCACAAACTTTGGGAGGAGCTAAAAAAACTGCTACATTAGAATTTCCATCAGGAACAATTATTACTCGTAACATTACTACATCTAACGCAGGTAAAGACACCACTTGGATAGTTACTATTGATTTTGGAAACAGCACTAATGGTTTATATTGTGCTTTTGATGGCTTACATAGAAAAGGCAAAATTATTTATCACCTCACAGAAATGGACGACACTCAAACAATAACAGGAAATGCTACTTTTGAAAACTACTATATAGGCAAAAATAAGGCTGATATCAAACGTGAAGGCACAATAATAGAAACTTACGGAATTAACGGAAGTTTACAGTACCAATATAGCTATCAAGTACAAAATGCAAAAATGATCCGTCCTGACGGTAAATTTGCTGTATGGAACAGTGATTATATAGGAATATGGAAGCCAGATATATCTAACCCTTACGGTGGCTATTATGAGGTAAAAGGAAATGGAAATGGTACTAATTACAATAGCGCTAGCTATGAGTATGCCATAGACCAACAAAATCCATTTATTTATCAAAATACTTGTATTCACCCTACCAAAGGTATGATGGTTCTTACAGATAAAACTAATAACAAAAATTACACTTTTGACTACAATACAGGAAACTGTAATACAGTAAACGTAACCGTAGACGGTCAAACTCAAAGCATGAATATAGGCTTACGCTAAACATTAATTTACTTCATTTATTCGCAAGCAAGTCAGATAGATAAAACTGTATCTGGCTTGTATTTTTTATCAATCTCCTTGTCATCATAGATTCATAGCATTTTTTGTATATTTGCACGCCCCCATGAGAAAAATAGCTTTATCCACAAGTACGCTTATTATTGTAGTTATACTGTTTTTGCTGAATATCCTTATATACCGCTTTGTATTAAGGTTAGACCTGACCCGTGAAAAACGTTTTACCCTATCCCAATCTACAAAAAAGTTGGTTAGTTCCTTAAAAGACCCTGTATACTTCAAGATATATCTAGAAAGCAAAAATTTTCCTACGGATATTCAACACTACCGTAACTCTATAAAATATCACCTTGACGTGCTTAAAGCTTATGCGGGTTCTAACATCCAATACCAATTTATAGACCCTTCTGAAAATAAGGATTTACAGATGCGTTTAGCCAAAGAAAACATGATAGATAGTTATATTGACCAGAAAGATGAACTCTCCGCCCCTACACCTGTCAATTTCTTTCCTGCTGTTTCAGCCACGTACAGAGGTAAAGAAGTATTTTACAAATTAGTCAAAGGACAGGGTAAAAGAAGCGAAAAAATGCTTGTTGCCGAACAGAATCTGGAATATGATTTTTCAGCTATTATCAAAATGCTGCAAAATGAAAGCAAACCCCAAGTCGCTTTTTTAAGAGGACAAGGTGAATTAGAATTTAAATACTTGCAGGAGATAAAAAACATGTTGCGTGAAAATTATGATGTGGGTGAAATTGATTTACGCACAGGAAATCCTATACCGCTCACGGTAAATACACTCGTTGTGATGAAACCACAATACAAATTTTCTGAACGCGTTAAATATGAAATAGACCAGTATCTCATGAATGGTGGTAATGTAATATGGTGCATAGACCCCGTAGCCGCTGATTTTAGTAATAACGACAGTCTTGCTTTTAGCCTGAACCTTAACCTTAAAGACATGTTTCTCAAATATGGTTTTAGGATAAATGAAAATTTAGTACAAGATTTACGTTCTTGTGGTAAGATATTGCTCACACCGCGTAATGGCACAGAACCCACAGCCGTACCTGTTACTTATTATCCTAAAATTGTATTATTTCCTAATCACCCTACCGTAGCCAATCTTACTGTGGTAAATACATTTTTTGCATCTTCCATAGACACCGTAAATAACAATGACCCTGATATTCGTAAAACACCTGTTTTAGTTACCTCTCCATACAGCCGTGCCAAAGGACAACCCATCATTATTACTATTCAGAAAGCCCTGCAACCCCCTACCCCTGATGAATTAAAGCAGTTTACCACCTCCAAAATTATCGGATTAGCATTAGAAGGAAAGTTTACTTCTGTATTTGAAAATAGACAGCCCCCCTTGGATAGCCTTGCCAAAAATCCCCCTAAAATGCCATTTAAACCAAAAGGTTCTTACGCAAGAATGCTTGTTATCGGGGACGGAGATATTGTACTGAACAAACCTATGCCCAACGGCAGTATGCAACCTGTTCCCAGAGATAACCTTATGCTCATCAAAAACACCTTGGACTGGATGACATTAGATGAAGATATGATTGCTCTGCGAGGTAAAGTAGTACGAGTAAGGCTTTTAGATACCGCAAAAATAAAAAAAGACAAAGTATCTGTTCAGATAACCAATGTACTTTTACCCGTATTTTTTGTAGTTATACTTGGTATAATTTACTATCAAATAAGAAAAAAACGATTTACCCACTAATTCTATTATGAAAGTATGTACGTTTGTTACTAATATTGTTTGCGAACATTGTGTTCAAGAAGTAAGTGCTATTCTCAAAAACACGCACTGGGTACAAGACTTTATATTTGATATTTCCAATGGTAAAAATTATCTTAAAGTTACCTTTCATGAAGCCTATTCGGCACAAGATATTATCAAATTGATTGAACAAGCAGGATATACTGCCAGAGAAAGAAAATCTTTACTTCGCTTTTTTACCCTTTAATTTCATCTTACAAGAATTCTTATGCAAATTATACATGATATACAATTTACTTTATCTGAACATAAACCTTTGGTAGTTACTATGGGAGTTTATGATGGTGTACACGCAGGACATAAGCATATACTACAAAAGCTAACTCAATATGCAAGTCAAATTGAGGCAAAAACGCTTTTACTTACTTTTTATCCGCATCCACGCAAAGTTCTTTACCCTGAACAAGAGATATTTTTACTTAATACACTTCAAGAACGTTTAGAAATACTTTCCACACAAGATTTAGATTATACTTGGGTATATCCTTTTGATAAAGAATTCAGTAACCTAACAGCAACTGAATTTATAGAGAAAATAATTGTACAACAACTTCATGCACACACCGTTTTTGTAGGCTATGACCACAAATTTGGCAAAAATAGAGAAGGCGGTTATGAAATGTTTAAAGAGTTAGGCAAAAAATATGCGTTTGAAGTTATAGAAATCCCTCCGTATCAGATACATGAAGTAAATATCAGCAGTACAAAAATCCGAAAAGCACTTTCTGAAGGCGATATAAGTACAGCAAATACCTTTCTACAATATGAGTATATGCTTACAGGTAAAGTAGTTCATGGCAAACAAATCGGCAGAAACTTAGGATTTCCCACAGCTAATATACAACTTTTTACACAAGACAAACTTGTTCCTAAAACAGGAGTTTATGTAAGCAAAATAAACATAAATAACGAGCTTTACTATGGTGTCACAAATATCGGCTATAAACCTACAATAGAAAACACATCACAATTGCACATAGAAACACATATTTTTAATTTTAATAAAGATATTTATGGGGAGATAATAACTGTATATCCATTAGTTTATATCCGTCAGGAGAAAAAATTTAATGACTTACAAGATTTAGTCAATCAAATTGAAGTAGATAAACAGTTTGCTCTCAATTACTTAAACACAAAAAGAGAACGTTAAATGCGCTCTCTTTTGTTGTATATCTCAAATAATAGAAAAATTTATTTTCCTGCTAATTGATGTAATTTCTTAAACCCTTCCAAGCATTCTTTGCCTTGTACCGTAGAGTAAGCTATAAAATCATTTACAGCAGAAGACATAAGGTCTAAACAGGCAGAGGGTTGTATCCCAAACCATATAGCAATAATCACCAAAGGAATAACAGAAGCATACTCACTGCTTGTCATGGGTTTGAGTTCATTTTTCCATGCAGGTACACGTAAGTAAAGCGGACCAAAAAACATTCTTTGTAATGCCCATAAATAGTAAATAGCTGTTAGTAATACTCCAAGTGTAGCAATCATAGTAATCGTTTTATTGGTTTCAAAAGAACCTATAAATACCATAGTTTCAGATACAAATCCGCTTATCATAGGCAATCCCAAAGAGGCCATAAAGGCAAATATCACAAATCCACCATATACAGGCATTTCAGCAAAAAGCCCTCTAAAACTGGCTATCTGACGGTCATGTACACGGTCATAAATAACCCCTACCAAAATAAACAACAAGGAAGATATAATTCCGTGATTAAACATTTGAAATATTGCCCCATTTACAGCCAGAGGCGTTAAAGAAGCTATTCCCATAGTTACGTAACCCATGTGAGAAACAGACGAATAAGCAATCATTTTCTTTAAATCTTTTTGTCCTGTGGCACAGAATGCACCGTAAATAATAGCAAATGCTCCTAATACCATTATCGTATGCTGAAAATAAACGCCTCCTTCGGGGAATATTCCGTAGCATATTCTTAAAATTCCATATCCACCAAGCTTTAGCAGAATACCAGCTAGTACCGCAGAAATAGGTGTAGGGGCTTCTACGTGTGCATCAGGTAACCATGTGTGTAGAGGCGCCATAGGTACTTTTACCGCAAAAGCTAAAAATAATACCGCAAAAGCTAATATTCTCGCATTCATGCCAAACATTTTTCCCCCAATAGCAAATACACTATTATCTAAATAATTTTTTGGGTTCATCATGTCTATCATGCTGAATGAATGCTGGGCTACTCCCATACCTTTTTGGTATACCTCTTGCACATTAGTTACAACAGAAGTGTACAAACCTATCATAATTAAAAGCATAAACACAGAACCTAATAACGTGTAAAGAAAGAATTTCATAGCCGCATATTCTCTGCGGGGGCCTCCCCAGATACCAATTAAAAAGTAAAGGGGTAACAGCATTACTTCCCAGAACAGGTAAAATAGGAAAAAGTCCAAGGCACAAAATACACCGAATGTAGCTGTATTTAATAAAAGATACATACTGTAATACCCTTTCTGATTTTTTTGAATACCCCATGAAGCAAATACACCTATAAAGTAAATAATGGCAGATAATAATACCATAGTTACACTTAATCCATCTACACCCATAAAATACTGTATGTTTAATGTACCATAGTTTTTAAGTGTAAAAGTTATCCAATTGGCTTTTTCTACAAATTGATAAGCACTGGCTTTATTTATACCAACTTGCTGTGCGTTAAAAGAAAATACTAAAAAGAGAGTTAGGGCTAATTGTATGCCTGTAACTGCCAAAGCTAAATAACGATAGGTTTGTTTAGCGGAAGAGGGTATGGCTAAAATAAGTATTGCCCCAAGAATAGGTAAAAAAGTTATTGCTGAAAGTAATCCCATACTTGTATTGCTATAATGGGCAAAGTTAGGATAAAACTTTTATTCAAGACAAATTTTATTCAAAATAATGTTAATATGATACGTAAATTACTGTTTTTCAGATATTTATATTTTATTGTTTATTCTATCTCATGTTTTTCACTTCTATAAATAACGATTACAAATTCCCCTTTTGGTTTTTTTTGTTCAAAGTGTTGGATAAGTTCGGTAACTGTTCCCCGCAGGGTTTCCTCAAATAGCTTTGAAATCTCCCTACTGACCGATATTTTAGTATCTTTACCAAGATAAAACTCAATTTCCTGTAAGGTTTTAAGTAATCTGTGTGGAGACTCATATAAAATGATAGTTCTGTCTTCCTTCTGCAATTGTTCCCATCTCGTTTTACGCCCTTTTTTGAGGGGCAGAAATCCTTCAAAACAAAATCTGTGTGTAGGAAAGCCGCTATTAACCAATGCAGGAACAAATGCTACCGCACCAGGTAAAGTTTCCACAACAATACCTTTTTCAATAGCAACATTTACCACTTTATATGCGGCATCACTGATACCAGGTGTACCCGCATCACTCACTATAGCAATATTTTTACCCTGCAAAATAAGTTCTGTGATGTTTTCTGCCTGATGTACTTCATTATGCTGATGATAACTCATTACAGGCGTCTGAATATCAAAATGTTTAAGCAAAATACCTGTAACTCTTTTGTCTTCTGCAGCAATATAATCTACACTCTTTAAAACCTCAATAGCACGCAGAGTTATATCCTGTAAATTGCCTATGGGGGTAGGTACAATGTACAGTTTTTTAGGGTTCTGTTCCATAACATCGCCAATATAGCTAATTTTGGAATTATCCATCATCTACGACAAATTCTTGTAGCCATTGAACTTTTTTAACGAGTTTATTCTTACATAGAGTAACTATGCGAAGCAATCGCTTAATTACAGAAACCAGCCCTTATTTGTTACAACATGCACATAACCCCGTAGATTGGTATCCGTGGGGAGAGGAAGCCCTTGAAAAAGCCAAAAAAGAAGATAAGCCCATATTAGTAAGTATTGGATACTCTGCTTGTCATTGGTGTCATGTTATGGAACGTGAGTCGTTTGAAGACCCCGAGGTAGCCGCTATCATGAACGAATTTTTTGTGAATATAAAGGTTGACCGTGAAGAACGCCCAGATATTGACCAAATTTATATGGAAGCTATTCAAGCTATTTCAGGTAATGGGGGCTGGCCACTCAACTGCTTTCTCACCCCTGATTTAAAGCCTTTTTACGGAGGTACATATTTTCCACCACAGCCATATTACAATAGACCTTCATGGAAAAGTATTCTCGCACAGGTAGCCAAAGTATTTAGAGAACGCCGTAAAGAAATAGAAGAACAAGCAGAGCAGATATTCCGACATATTTCACAGAACACACAGTTTATACAATCCGAAGAGCATCAGAATTTTAATGACGCACAGTTAGATACTATATTTTTTGCCTTACAAAAGCGTTTTGATACTCAAGATGGAGGTTTTGGCAGCGCACCAAAATTCCCAAGTGTGCAAAGTCTTAAATTTCTATTAAGATACCACTACTTTAAAAAAAATAAAACTGCACTCAATCATGTTATACTCACTTTGGATAAAATGATGCATGGAGGATTGTATGACTTTGTAGGGGGAGGGTTTTCACGCTATTCCACTGATAACCAATGGCACGTGCCTCATTTTGAAAAAATGTTGTATGATAATGCTTTATTACTCAAAATTTATGGAGAAGCCTATCAGTCTACACACAAACCTGAATACCTTGAAGTAATTACAGAAACTATCAATTACATAAAACGGGAAATGACAAGCCCGGAAGGAGGATTTTATGCCGCCCAAGACGCTGATTCTGAAGGTATAGAAGGTAAGTTTTTTGTATGGAAGTATGATGAAATTAAATCTTTGTTCCCAAATGAATTTGAATTGTTGGTAGATTATTTTAACCTCACCCCGCAAGGTAACTGGGAACATGGCAACAATATACTCTTCCGCAGATACAGCGACGAAGACTTTTGCAAAAAACATACACTTTCACTGAGCGAATGGAAACAAATAATCAAAAATGTAAAGCAAAACCTATTTCAAGAACGCGAAAAACGTGCTAAACCTGGATTAGATGATAAAATACTACTTAATTGGAACGCACTTATGCTCTCCGCCACCGCCCGCATGTATCGCCTAACACTTAACCCTGAATATCATGAAATGATGTTAAAAAATGCTCAATTTTTATGTACACGGTATTGTGATGGAAATACTTTATACAGAACTTACAAAAATGGTAAAGTCAATATCTATGCTACACTAGAAGATTATGCGTATTTTATAGAAGCACTGATTGATGTATATGAAACCACATTCAAGGAATTTTATCTATTCAAGGCAGTAGATTTATTAGAACACACCTTCACCCACTTTTTTGACCCTTCAGACAATACTTTTTACTATACCTCTACCCACCAAAAAGACGTGTTGTTTAGACAAAAAGAGTTTTATGACAATGCTACCCCCTCCGCCAATTCTACTATGGCACATAATCTTATGAAATTAGGAACATTGCTTAACGAACCCAAATATACCCGTCTTTCCCAGACCATGCTTGCCCAAATAAAAAATGCTGTAATGCAATACCCCACAGCTTTTGGTAAATGGGCTACGCTTATGACAAATATGGTCTATGGAATGCACGAAATTGCTTACTTTGGTAAAATGTACAACGGAGAAATCAATATCCTATGGAAAGACTACCACCCGAATATCATTTGTGCAGGTAATCCTGAATCAGATAGAATAGCCCTATTGCAACATAAAAAAGGTGTAGAAAACAAAGATACTTTATACTACTGTACTAATTATGCTTGCCACGCGCCCGTGCATACGTATCAAGAACTAAAACAAAATTATATGTAATTTGCTCATCTCTCTACGTGATGTGTTAATTGAATTAAGTTAATTTTTGTTTTAGCTACATCAATAATTTTGATAGTAAAGTCATCTATATTTAGTTGTTCTTCTTTATTAGGAATCTTACCACATTTAGCTAATACATATCCACCGAGAGTATCATAATCACCCTCTTCTATCGGGAGATTATATTTTTCTCGCAAGTACGAAATTTTAAGCCTTCCACTAAACTGATACATATTTTCATCTATTTTTTGTTCTATTTCTGCATTTTCATCATGTTCGTCATCTATTTCTCCAAGAATTTCTTCCAAAATATCCTCAATAGTAACAATTCCGTAAGTACTACCAAACTCATCTACCACTACTGCCATAGCACAGTGCTGTTTATTCATTTCAGAATATAATTCATTGATAAACATACTTTCAGGGGCAATAATGACAGGCTGTATAATCTGCCTTAAGTCTGAGGGCTGTTTGAATATATCTATCAAATTTACATATCCTACTACATTGTCCACATTATCCCTGTATACCAATAACTTAGAGTATCCCGCTTGCTGAAACTTTTCTGTCAGTTCAGGAATAGTACAGTTTACAGATACCCCCTGAATTTCTGTACGTGGCACCATGCACTCACGCACACGGGTTTCATTCATTTTAAGGGTATTGTTAAAAAGATTTGCATCTATATTTTCATGATTTGCATTATTGGTTAAGGTTTCTTTAACGTATAAGTCCAAGTCTGTTCTTCTGAAAACCTGCTCACTTTCTTTATACTCTACCTTGAATATTTTCTGAATAACCGCAGTAGAAAACCAGGTTACACTGGCTATCAGCGGGTACAGCAAATGATAGATAAACCATATCAAAGGCGAAAAAAAACGCAGTAGCTGTTCAGGAAACATTTTGAATACAACTTTGGGTAAAAACTCAGCAATAAATAATAGCAAAAAGGTTTCTATAATGGCTTGCAGAAAAGTAATAAAAACTTTGCTTTTGGACAGATTAGCAGGCAATACTGTTTTTAACCAAGGTTCAAGGACTTCCGTCATGGCTAATCCGTACATTACAATTCCTACATTTACCGCCAACAAGGTAGTGCTTATAAACCGTACAGGCGACTTGATAAAACCTTTAAGCAAATTCATAAAAAAGCCGCCTTGTCTTATTTTTAACTCCATTTTCAGACGGTTAACCGTCAGAAAAGCTATTTCTAAACCTGAAAACAAGCCCACACACAATACCGATACCAAAATTAAAACATACATATTCATAATACTCTGCAAATATACATACTTTATGTGTATCACTGTTTATTTACCCATTGCCACTATGCAGTCAAACTCTTCTTGAGTAATAGGCATAACAGACAAACGCATCTGTTTAAGTAAAGGTATATTTGCTAACTCAGGAGTTTGTTTAATTTGTGCAAGTGTAACAGGATTATTCAAAGTAAAATCAGGTTCAATATCTACAGCTACCCATTTTCCTTCGGTGTCTGTGGGGTCTGGGTAATGTTCTTTGACTATCTTGGCAACTCCTACCACACAAAGCCCTTCATTTGAATGATAAAATAATACTTTATCGCCCATTTTCATGGATTTGAGATAGTTTCTTGCCTGAAAATTTCTTACTCCGTCCCAAAAGGTTCTGCCGTCAGCAATTAAGTTAGCCCAGCTGTATTTGAAAGGTTCAGATTTAACTAACCAGTAATTCATACAGCCAAAATTAAAGAATTAAAGATTAATACACGTGTTAAATTTCATCTTTTGTAATTCTGACCATAAAAAATGCTTGCCAAAAGAACCTCACAAAAACTTTTCCTGTCATTTTTTTGTATTATAGTTTGAAATGTATAGCTTTGCAACAAAACTATGGCTACTCAAAAATTTACTGTTGAAATAAAACGTTTTAATCCCGAAATTGATAAAGAACCCCATTGGGAAACGTATTCTGTAGAAGCAGATTTAATGGACAGAGTATTAGACGTACTGAACTATATCAAATGGCATATAGACGGTACATTAACATACAGACGTTCCTGTGCGCATGCGGTATGTGGTTCTGACGCTATGCAAATCAATGGATTAAATAAATTAGCTTGTGCTACTTTAATGAAAGAATTTGCAAAATCAGGAAAAGTTACTGTAGCACCTCTGCCCGGCTTGCCTATTGTAAAAGACCTCGTGGTTGACCAAAGTGAGTTCTGGAAAAAATATGAAGCCATCAGCCCGTTTCTTATCAACAATGACCCTGCCCCGGAATTAGAACGCCTGCAAAGTCCGGAAGAACACGCTTTAATCGAAGAGTCTACTAAATGTATTTTATGCGGTGCTTGTACACAGTCTTGTCCTTCTACATGGAGTAATCCTGAATATCTAGGTCCTGCGGCTATGCTTAAAGCCTACCGTTTTATTTTTGATAGCCGCGACCAAGGCGCATCCCAAAGATTAAAAGTTTTAGATAGCAGTCAAGGTTTATGGAAATGTTACACTGTATTTAACTGTGTAGCCGCTTGTCCAAAAGAAATAGATATAACCAAACACCTCTCTGCACTCAAACGTAAAGCACTTACCGCTAACTTGTAAAATTTTTCTAATAAAATAAAAAGGTTGTATGTTAGATACAACCTTTTTTATATTGCAAAAGTAACAGGCTTATTCAATAGAAGCTAAATGTACTTCATCTGTATCTGAACCATGTACATGTTTAAGCCAAAACTCTTTGTTTTTAAGTCTTAATATTTGCCATTCTTCACGGTTATTACCATCAATTAGTATTATCTTTTCTTTATCACTACTAAACTCCCATTTATCTGTTTCACTTGTAGTAACCCCAAGGAAAGTTATAGTATAAATTAAATCTCCGTTTCCTTTGAACTCATATTTTGGACTGAGCATATTCACAGTACTTGTAACATCATTTCCATTTTCTATCCATTTTTCTACTTTCCATTTGCCTACCACGCGTGCTTTTTTAGAACGTAAACTGAATGCAGGACCTTCTTCATACTTTTTACAACCTGTAAAAGTAACCGCTGACAAAGCTATTAGAATAGCTAAAACTCCGATTTTGATTAGTTTCATAATAATATAAAATTGGTATTGAATGCATAATAATAACAATAATTATACCAACTTTCATGCTCTAAAACCTGAAAATTTGTCATAAAAACAAGGTAAAAGCCTGAAATTTTAGCATATAAATACTTTGAAATCAATAAGTTACATGAAAAAATGACATATTTTAGGTAATGGAATGTATCTTGTGTATTTTTGTTTGTAAAAAGGAGAAAAAGTAAATATGAATATCAATAAATTCACGATAAAATCGCAAGAAGCGATACAACAAGCTCAAAGTATAGCTTCACAAAATCAACATCAGTTCATAGATACCCCCCACTTAGCCAAAGCCCTATTAGAGCAAGAAAATAGTATTGTTGCTTATATTCTTAAAAAACTCAATGCTAACTTGAATATTTTTACGCAAAAAATTGAAGAAGGTATCAAACGTCTGCCCAAAGTTACAGGTGGAAGCGGAGAATACTTATCTAATGAACTCAAACGTGCCTTGGACACAGCCGAGCAAAAAGCTAACCAAATGAAAGATGAATTTGTAAGTGTAGAACATATCTTGATAGGCTTGGCAGAACAAAAAGACTGGACAGGTAATGCTCTTAAAGACCAAGGCGTTACCGAAAAAGAAATAAAAAAGGTAATTAAAGAATTACGTGGAGATAATAAAATTACAGACCAAAACGCAGAAGAAAAATTCAATGCGCTTAAAAAATACGCAAGAAATTTGAACGAATTAGCCAAAGAAGGAAAATTAGACCCTGTTATTGGTAGAGATGAAGAAATTCGCAGAGTACTACAAATTTTAAGCCGTAGAACAAAAAATAACCCTGTTTTAATCGGAGAACCCGGAGTAGGTAAGACTGCTATTGCAGAGGGTTTAGCCCATAGAATTGTGATAGGTGATGTGCCCGAAGACCTTAAAACTAAAACCATTATGAGTTTAGACATGGGCGCCTTGATTGCAGGTGCTAAATACAGGGGAGAATTTGAAGATAGATTAAAAGCTGTAGTCAAAGAGGTGATAGATGCCGAAGGAGAGATTGTACTGTTTATAGACGAAATTCATACGCTTGTGGGCGCAGGAGCTACCGAAGGGGCTATGGACGCCGCCAATATTCTCAAACCCGCCCTTGCTCGTGGAGACTTGCGAGCTATTGGTGCTACTACTTTGGCAGAATATCAAAAACACATTGAAAAAGATAAAGCGTTAGAGCGCCGTTTTCAGCCCGTATTTGTAGATGAACCTGATGTAGACGACGCTATCGCTATTTTACGCGGTATCAAAGAAAGATACGAAATTCACCATTCAGTACGCATTACAGATGCGGCTATTGTCAGTGCCGTAGAACTTAGCCAGCGTTATATTACAGACCGTTTTTTACCGGATAAAGCCATTGACCTTATGGACGAAGCCGCAGCACATATCCGCTTGCAAATTAACTCTATGCCCGAAGAACTTGACGAAATACAGCGTAAAATTACACAGTTAGAAATTGCATCAGCCGCATTAAAACGAGAGAATGATGAGGAAAAACTCAAAGAAATCCAAGAAGAATTAGCTAATCTTACCGAAAAACGCGATGCCATCAAGGGACGCTGGTTACAAGAAAAAGAAATTATCACTCAAATTCGTAACACCAAAGAAGCCATAGAACAAATCAAACATTTGGCTGAAATGGCAGAAAAACAAGCAGATTATAACCGCGTAGCTGAACTTCGTTACGGTAAATTATTAGAAGCACAAAATAAACTTAAAGAATACACCGAACAACTTAAAGAAATTCAGAAAGATAACGCTCTGGTCAAAGAAGAGGTAGATGCCGAAGAGATAGCCCAAATTGTAAGCAAATGGACAGGTATTCCCGTAGCTAAAATGTTAGAAAGCGAACGCGAAAAACTGCTTCATCTGGAAGAAGAACTTCATAAACGCGTAGTAGGTCAGGAAGAAGCCATTATAGCTATTTCTGATGCTATTCGTAGAAGCCGCGCAGGATTAAGCGACCCCCGAAAACCTATCGGTTCATTTATATTTCTTGGCACAACAGGAGTAGGTAAAACAGAATTAGCCCGTGCTTTGGCAGAATTCTTATTTAATGACGAGAACGCTATGGTACGTATTGATATGAGCGAGTACCAAGAAAGACATACTGTTTCTCGTTTAATTGGCGCGCCCCCAGGTTACGTAGGTTATGACGAAGGTGGACAACTTACTGAAGCTGTACGCCGCAGACCTTATAGCGTTATTTTACTTGATGAAATAGAAAAAGCTCACCCCGAAGTATTTAATATCCTGTTACAAGTGCTAGAAGATGGCAGATTAACGGATAACAAAGGTAGAACCGCTAATTTCAAAAACACGATTATCATTATGACCTCTAACCTTGGTGCACACATTATACAAGATAAATTCAGCAATTATGCTAATGCTGATGATTACGAAAAAGAACTTTTGGTTGCCAAAGCCAAAAATGAAGTATTTGAATTGCTCAAAAAAACTATTCGCCCTGAATTCCTAAACCGTATAGATGAAATTATCATGTTCAAACCGCTTTCACGCGAACAGATTAAAGAAGTAGTGTACATTCAGTTCAGAAATTTACAACATCAACTCAAAGAAATGGGTATTGAACTCTCTGCTACGGAAGAAGTAATAGAATGGTTAGCAGAACTTGGTTATGACCCCCAATTTGGGGCAAGACCACTCAAACGTGTATTGCAACGTAGAATTACTAATGAACTATCCAAACAAATTTTACAAGGTAAAGTACATAAAAATAGTGCTATTCTCGTTAAAAAACATGCTACTACGCAAGAGATTGTTTTTGAAAACACTATTAGTGCAGAAGTATCATAAATTAAGGGCACATACTAAAAGTGTAACATCATCATTAGATTTGTTATTTTTCTGAAACATTGACCAGTCAGATAAAATAGCATTTTTTAGATGTTCAGGGTTGGAAGTATAAGTACAATCCTGAACAACTTTTGCTATATTTTCTGTTTCGTATAATTCTTGTTGTTCGTTCATACCTTCGCTGATACCATCAGTATACAAAACAAGGTAACTTGGTTCATGCAGTTTTTCTCTACCTAACTGTATTTTTATATCTGTAAAAGAACCTAAAATAGTTGTACCTTTATCTAAAAGTCTGATTTTGCTTCCAACTTTGAGTACAGGGTAAGGATGTCCACAATTGATATAATACAGTTCTTTTTTTTGCAAGTCTAATTTAGCTATAAACAAAGTTAAAAAACGTTCATGGTTAGCTAATTCCATAATTAACCTGTTCAAGTTTTTTACAATACTAGACAACGAAGCATGACTAGCAATAAAAGCCCTTAAACTCGCTTGCAAATTAGCCATCATGATAGCCGCAGAAACACCTTTACCTGATACATCAGCAATGACAATATAGTATTCGTTTGGATTGTACTCAATAACATCATAAAAATCACCGCCCACCTGAATGTACGGCTGATTAAACGCTGTAATAGCTAACTTTTCACTACTTGGTAAACTTTTAGGCAATATGTTATTCTGAATAGCACCTGCCATTTTTAACTCTCTTTGCAGTGTTTCTTGTTCTATTTGTTGTTCTATAAGTTCTTTAAGTGCTAATTTAGAAAGTAATACATTAAACAGCGTTTTAACAAAGGTAAGATTACTTTCTTTAAGAAAATGTGGAATATCTTTTTGTGAGATAAAAATAACCGCATTTTTTTCTGTGGCATTAGAAACCGTAATCATACTCTCTGCATGAATAAACTGCTGAATAACATGAAAATCACTTTCTTGCTTAAAGAGTGTTTCTATATCTTGTTTGCTTTTCTCAAAACCGTAGAGTATAGGACATGTCCAATGTTGTTGTTTTAGTACAACGCATACTTTTTCTACTCCAAAATAAGCCCGTAAAGAAAGTTCAAAAATACGAATTAGTTGTTCAGAACTTTCTTTAACTACTTTTTGATTAAGCATCTGCACCATTTCTAACAAAGTATCTAACTGCTGTTTTTTTAACAACAGTTCTTGTGCAATATCAGGTGTCTTATTCTCTAACATTAGTACAAATGTATAAAAAATATCCCTA
>CALIZB010000071.1 GCA_938028625.1 uncultured Bacteroidia bacterium
CCGATACCTGGATAAAAAACATAGAACAAGAATTTACTTTACTTTGTGATAACAACCAGAGCATCAAGGATAAAGAAATATTTTTATACGAACTTCAACGTTTATTAAAACGAAGCTCCATATACCATGACAAAAGTAAAACTCAAGCACTCTATAACAGAGTTGATGAACTATTTTATAGCTTATCCTATAATTTTCAAGACCTTATGCAGTTATTACACATCTGTCAATTTATTAACCGAAAAACAAGATAAAATACTATGAAAATCATAAGACTTACTCCATTAGATACCTTTTTTTTCAGAGATGCCCGTTCTTTTCAGGCAGGTGAAGATACTTGGGCACAAGGTGTATTCCCACCACCCCCGAGTGTACTCTATGGTGCATTAGCTACTACTTTCTATGCTCATAAACAAAATTTCTCTCTCTCTGATAACGAGGAAAAAAACACTCAACAAAGAGAATTACTTAAAAACTTCAAAATTACAGGTGTCTTTCTTTCTATTTATGATGGAAGTATTCTTTTACCTATCCCCAGAGATGTAGTTAAACCTAAAAATGAAAAAAAACAAAATCTCTTATATCTTGAAGCCAAAACAAATACGACCATCAGCTCATTACAAACAGAACAAATACTCTTATCACCTGAACACGCAGAAGAACTTAAAGCATACGTATCAGAAAGCACTTATCAAAAAATACTCAATAAACAAGAACTTGATAACGAACCATACTATCAAGATTTAGTTATTTCAGAAGGTAAAACAGGAATTGGTAGAGATAAACAAACTTACACCACGCAAGAAGGCGAACTCTATACTATGAATATGCAGCGATTTAATACGCAAAAATATAAAAAATGCAGTATTGTGGTTACTTATGAAGGTATAGAACTCCCTAAAAGCGGACTACTCAAATTAGGTAGTAAAAAAGCATTTGCTTATACCACAGAAGAAATAACAGGTACTTTACATGATTTTATCCCGCCCCCTTCACAAGAATATATAAAAAACGATATTTTTAGACTTTGTTTGATTACACCCTGTATTTTTCAAAAAGGCTGGATTCCTAATTGGTTAGATGAACATACATTGGAAGGTAACGTTCCTGATACAAATTTAAGGCTAAAACTCGTTACCGCGTCTATTGGCAAACCTATGTTACTTGGCGGCTTTAACATGAAAGCTAAAAATGGTAAAGGCTTTCCTAAAGCTGTCTATAAAATGGTGACTGAAAGTTCGGTATATTATTTCAAAATACTTCAAGGCACATATCAAGAAGTAGTAGAAAAATTTCATTTTAAGTCTATTTCTGAAAAAAGCTGTTCCAAAGAAGCTAATAGCTTAGATAACAATACTGCAAAAAAAGGTTTTGGTATAACTCTTATTGGAATATGAATATGAATACAAGTACAATTAAAATCGTAACCACAGTAGGTACTTCTATTTTTACTAACCTCGCTGATAGAGAAATACAAGAAAAATTTAATCAATTAAAAGAAGAACCTTATTCTCAATGGGACTCTTGCAAAGAGGACATTGAAGGAAAAACAGGAATTTCACAAAGAAAAGGATTGAGAACACTAGTAGAAACGCAAATACAAAATCAAGAAAACGCCTCCGCAGAGATTACATCTATCCTTAAAATTATTCGTGAGATAGGTAAATCAGAATCAGAGTTTGAAGTTTATTTGCTTGCTACGGATACTGTACTTGGGGCATTAGCCTGCGAACTCATTAAAAAATGGTTTGAAAACTATCTAAAAAAGAACATAAATGTCATTTTTAATAGGGATACCCTTGTTATTGCTAAACTCCGTGTAGATAAAAAAGAAAACTATGAACAAGGTATAATGAATTTGATTGAAAAATTAGATAGCTTAAATCTCACTTCAAATGATGTTCTCAACATCACGGGGGGTTACAAAGCCATTATTCCTATCATGACCATATACGCACAAATAAAACAAATACCTTTATACTACATCTACAACGAACAGAATACAGATGCCCAAAATGAACTTGTTAGTATAGGTACTCTTCCTATCCAGTTTGATGCCATTTTTGCAGAAAGTTATTATCCTTATATTCAAGATAAAAACCTCTTGATAGAAGAAAAAAATAACGAGATATTCAAAACACTTGAACAGTATAGATTGATAAAAAAAGTAAAAGACGAATATTCTCTTACTCCTTTGGGCAAATTGTATAAAAGTTATATTAACCAAAATCTTGGAGAGTCTAAACAAGTATTGGGACTTGTTGTAGAATACAAACTATTAGAACACTACCTTGAAAATCCATATATTTGTGAAAATGGGACTAACCTTACCAAAGTAGAGCGTGGCAAAAAAGATGATGCGTTTTGTGCCAAAGAAATAGATTTAGTGCTGTCAGACGAAGAACATAAAACCATAGTAATTGGCGAAGTAAAATCATATCTGAACATCTATGTAGATAACTATTTTGATAAGGTAAAAAAGCAAATCACAGAACAAGTAAAAGGGCTAAAAAAACAGGTTCAAGAGTATGTACTCTTTATTTACATGAATAACACACCAAGTAGTGGCTTTAAGATTATGAATAAGCGAAAACATAAACTACAAGAAATACAAAAAGAAATACAAGAAATTGCACAAGTTAAAGTGTTCAGAGTATTTTTGATATTTATCAATCATAATGAAGTTAGTCAGGGAACTCGTTTTCAAAATATCTATATGCATTTTATTCAAAACAAACTTAACATCAGAGAGTATAATCTAAATTCAAAATAATATGTTCAAAGAAAGCAAACCTTTATTTTTAATGTGCGAATCACCCTTACATGCGGGAAGTGGTTCAGAATTAGGTACCATAGATTTACCTATACAAAGAGAAAAGCACACAGGTTTTCCTAAAATTGAAGCTTCTTCGCTAAAAGGAGCTGTACGGCAAGCATTTGAAATGCATCTTGTTGTATGCAAAGAAAATCCCGAAGCCGAGCAAAACTTAATTAAAATTAACAAAGTTTTTGGTTATGACGAAGCCGAACTACCAAAAAGTAAAAATGCCCATAAATCAGCATTCGGGGAAGACACACAATTTTCAGGCTGTTTAGCCGTATCTGATGCCCGTTTATTGTTATTTCCTGTAAAATCTCTTCATGGTGTTTTTGCTTGGCTGACTTGTCCTAAAATACTCAGTCGTTTTGCAGAAGATATGCAATACGCAGGCATTGACTTCAATATACCTATAATACATACCGATTCTATTGCCGTTGCTGAAGACTCTAATACCATAAATCAAAACAACATACATTTAGAGGAATTTATATTCAAAAAATTTGAAAAGAAAAATGAAGTAAAACAACTCGGAACATGGCTTAAAGACCATTTACTAGGCAAAGAGGACAAAAGTTATTGGGCAAAAAAATTAGAAAAAGACATTATTGTACTCAATGATACGGATTTTGCTCATTTTATGCAGTTGAGCACAGAAGTTATTACTCGTACCAAAATAGATAACCATACAGGTACCGTAGCTACGGGGGCTTTATTTACAGAAGAATATTTGCCCACAGAGAGCGTACTTTATACTATGGTCATGTTTGCTGATGAAATGACTAAAAAACAAGATAAAATGAGTGCAGATAAAGTAAAAGAGTTCTTTATACAAGGTATTCCCAAAATTATGCAAATAGGCGCTAATGCTACTCTTGGTAAAGGAATTGTAAAAACCAAACTAATAGATACACAGAAAGGAGGACAAGTATGAGCGAGAAAGAACAGATTTCTACCTTACAGAGTATAACACAAGCCCGAGCAAAATACGCATGGGAGTGTGCATCTAAAAACAAAAATAAGAGTAGTGATGAAAAAGAATATGCCAGTTTAGTACGCAAAATTCCAATGTATATTAAAACTAATGGATTACTTAATACACTTGCATTTTTGTATTCCAAAAGTGAAAGAGAAAAAAAAGTCTTAAATGATATTATCCATTGGCTTACAAATGAAAAATGGGGACTAATAGATAAAAATCAAGTTAATCAAATCAAAACCCCTAACAATCAATATGAAGAGAAATTTATAGAATATTTGCTCAATAACGCTGACGCGCGTACTATGATGCAATATACTATGGAAGTAATGGCTTTATTTACTTGGTTACGCAGATTTGTCAAATCAGAATCAGATGAGGAGAGTGTATGACAGAGACAAAAAAAGTAATCGCTACCTTAACAAAATGGGATAGCAAAAATAATAATGGCGAACTAATCGCAGAAGGTATTAACCCACCAAGTATATTCCTTAATAAAGCTACCTTGCAACAAAAAAAATGCACTAATCTTAGCCCCAAAATAGGAGATGTATTTGAGGTAGAAATTCAAGAGGACAAATATAAAGGTAAACCTAGTTGGAAAATCATGGCTATTAAGGCTATCAAAGTAGAAAAAAAACTTATGTTACAGAACTTTGCTATAAAATTACATAAAACCAAAATATTTGACTATCAAGAGAAAAAAGAAAATGGTAAAAAAAAGCTTCAAATTGAAACCAACAGAATAAAAGACAAAAAATTTGGGGATTTAAAGGAAATATTTGGAGATAGTACAGAAGAACACATAAAAGCGTACTATGAAGGCATTTGTGAAAGAGATAGAAAAATAGCAGAGATGCTCACAGCAGGACAGTTCAAAGCACAGATATTTACCCCTGACCCCCATTTGATTATAGGTTTGGGGGGAGGTTCGGTATATGAAACGGGCATTACTTTACATCATGTATATGGTTTTCCTTACATACCTGCAAGTAGTCTTAAAGGCGCTTTACGGAGCTATCTAATAAAACAGTATTTTGATAACAATGAAGGTCTTGCTTTTAAAAATCAAGTTATGTGTGATATTTTTGGCTGTCCAAAAGAGATAAACGCAAATAAACAAACTTACCCAACGTATTACAAAGAAGAAAAACAAGGTAAAATTATTTTTTTTGATGCCATGCCAAAGCAAAGTCCTGCGGAAAAAATAAAGTTAGATATTATGAATCCCCATTATTCCAATTATTACGGTCAGAATCAAGCCCCTGATGATTTACAAAATCCTGTTCCTATTTTCTTTTTGCGAGTGATGAATATACCTTTTCAAGTCATAGTAGGTTTACAGCGGGGAGTAGTAAATGAAAAAGCTGAAAACTTTACAGACAAACAAAAACAAGATAAAGACCTTTTAACTCTAACAGCGGAATTACTTGCAGAGGCATTAGAAAATCATGGCATTGGGGCAAAAACGGCTTTGGGCTATGGATACATGAAAAAAATAACACAAAATTAAACTATTATTTTTTGGGCGTGTCCTTCACCCTTCGCCGAGCTCAGGGTTCAGGTCGGCGTGCTACGGGCTGTGCTTCGCTTCGGTACTTCACTTCGTTTCGTACTGTGCTGATGCACACCCTTCGCATGCCTCACGCTTTTTTTGATTTAGGGTTAGTAAAAGTACTGTAAGTCAGTTAAACAATTTAGCTGACTTTTGGCTATTATTACATTTATTTTCAAAAATCATGTACAAATAACGTATTATGTTGGTATACACATCTTTAGAGTACATTTTTATTTTACAAAGGAAAAGGTACGAATTACGTAGCGATAAAAAAAATGGATTTTATTTTTACAACTTGGCATTTTAAAAGCGATTTTTTTATTTCTATTTTCGCATTTTTTTGGGGTTAACTAATTGAAAATCAGCACTTACAAACAAAGTATGTTGTAAATGCTGATACAAAAATAAGAAAATGTAGCCAATTTACAACAGTAAATTTTTTCCGCTTCTTCGTCTTTTAGGTTGTAAATGCTGATACAAAAATAAGAAAATGTAGCCAATTTACAACGTTTTCTTTTATCAATTA
>CALIZB010000072.1 GCA_938028625.1 uncultured Bacteroidia bacterium
TGGGCGAGAGAGAAATATCTTGTTTAGACCGCTTATGAGTGTGTGAATATACTTTGTTTTATCTACATAGATGTAACCATTTCTTATTAAATTCTCAAAACTACTTATTCCTATCGGAAGTCCTTTTTTCATAGTACAAAGATATAAAACAAATTTTAGGTAAATGTGGTATTCAAATTGTAAATTTGCATCAGTTCCAATAATATATGCGGTTAGAATTTACTACTACAAATAAACTGCTGACTACCATAGCTACAGCAGAAAATACAGGGTTAATATACCCAAATAGCGCTAATGCGATAGCAATCAGATTGTAAAAAAATGCCCAAAATAAATTAGAAATGACTATTTTACGTACAAATTTTGCCAAACGCATAACCTCTGTCAGTTGCCATAAATCTCCCATCAGAATAATATCTGCGGACTGTTTAGCTATATCTTCTGCTTTGGATACGGCTACTCCTATTTCAGCTTCTGCGAGTGCAGGTGCGTCATTGATACCATCAGCGAGCATGATATTGACATCTTTATCTTGTTTGATAATGTCCAGTTTGTCCTGAGGGACCATACTGTGATACCATTTTTTTATATTAAGTTGCTGTGCAATTCTTTTTACAGATTTTTCATGGTCGCCAGAAAGAATAATCTCCTCTAAATAATACTCATGGATTTTTTCCTGAAATATCCTGAAATCATCTCTTACTTTATCTTCAAAGGCAAATACAGCAACTAGTTCTTTATCCAATGCGTAGTACACTACAGGCAGTTCTTCGGATACTGTTACAAGTTCATGAGGAATAGCTACTTCATGTTCAAGAAGCAGTTTTTCATTGCCACAAACAATTTTTTTGTTTTCGTACTCTGCTACAATTCCTTTTCCTGCATAATTTTGAACATTTTGTAAGACAGGCAAGGTTAAATCTGCATTTTTGTAATAATTCAAGATACTTTTTGCCAGAGGGTGATTGCTATGTTGTTCTATGGCAAGCAGAGAAGGCAGATAAGTAAATTTATCTTTTAGCCACACTTCCTGATATAAAGTAAAATTAGCTTCTGTAATTGTGCCTGTTTTATCATAATAAATACGTTTAGCAAGATGAAGTTTATCCAGGGTATCTAAATCCTGTACAATGACCCCAATTTCTGCGGTTTTGGACAGAGCAAGATACTGTGCAATAGGAGTAGCTAATCCCAAGGCACAGGGACAGGCAACAATAAGTACAGCCAAAGCACTCTCAAAGCCTTTCAAAGCGTTATTATCTATAAACCACCAACCTAAGAAACAAAGTAAAGCAATAATTAACACCGCAGGGGTAAAATAAGACGCAATTTTATCGGCTAGTTTCTGCAAGCGAGTTTCACGCAGTTTTGCCATTTGAGATAACCGTTGAATATTAGATAAGCTTGTTTCTTCTCCTATTTTTTCTACTTTCATAGTCAGTATGCCATCAGTTACTACCGTACCTGCGTACACTTTATCGTGAGGGTGTTTTTCAATCCATTTGGATTCGCCTGTAAACATGGCTTCATTAACAGCTACTGTATCCCATAAAACGTATCCATCAGCAGGTATGCGTTCTCCTGTTTTAATTTTAATAATATCTCCGATTTGTATCTCCGAAGTATTTATTTCTGTTTCTGTGTTCTGATGTATTTTAATTACCTTATGAGGAAGTTGTACTTTTAACTTTTCTAGCATGCGCGAAGCTCTTGCTTTACCTGATGACTCTAACAATCTTCCCGTAGTAACTAAAAATAATATCATACAGGCAGTATCAAAATATACTTTTCCGCCTATGACAATCTGATATACGCTGAAAAAAAATGCTGTAAATGTACCAATAGCAATGAGAGTATCTGTATCAAACCTGCGATTTTGTATAGCGGAGCGTAAGTAAGGCAAACCCAGAATAAGTATTACGGGTACAGCCATAATCAGTTGAATGATATTATTAAGATTATGCAGGTTTCCGATTTGCAGAGCTTTCGTAAATTCAGAAGAGTAGGTTAAAAAACTTAACAGCATGACGTTCATGGCAAAAAAACCGCCAAGTACCATTTTACCTACATACAGCATGGATATTCCTTCCTGTCCTTTTTCTCCGGTTATGGAATAGGTAAAACTGCACCCTGAACAACAGAACGGCAGTTCTTCTCCGTGTATTTTTTTGAGAACAACCGTTTGGTCAGAAACAGGAAGTTCGCACTGGGTACAGATTTTCATAGACGCAAAAGTAAAAAAATGTAACAGGTTAAAAACACTAAAATCGCAGATATGCGTTCCTTAATGACCGAAAAGTATCTTTCTGCAGGATGATGTAAAGTAAAAGCATTATTTTTATTAAGTTAAATTTATGTTTAGTTTTGTTGCGTGGAAGCAATCTTTTCTGTTATTCTATGGGCAACAGTAGTACTTTTTGTATATCATTATGCGGGGTATTATATTCTGCTTAAATGGATAACTCATAAAAAAATACTCAATACACAACAATACTCAAATACAGAACATTTACCTTGTATAGCTATCGTTTTTGCGGCTTACAATGAAGAAAAAGTACTGCCCCAAAAAATAGAAAGCACATTTAACACTACGTATCCAAAGGAAAAATTACAGGTATGGATAGGTTCAGACAATTCTACGGACAGAACGCATGAAATTATCCGTGAAGCTCAGCAGAAATACCCGAACCTATATCTGAAAGTTTTTGAGCAGAGAACAGGAAAACCGCAGATAGTCAATAATTTAGTTGAGAACACAGAAGCTGATATACTTATCCTCACTGATGCTAACATCATTTTTACACCTGAACATATTTTTAATTTAGTATCACACTTTAAAGATGAAAATATTGGATTAGTGGGTGGGAATATCATCAATGATAAAGTATTGCAAAAAGGTATTTCTGAACAAGAAACTGCATACATTAACGTAGAAAATAAAATTAAGTATTATGAAGGACTTCTTGGCTGTATGATTGGGGCTTTTGGTGCGTCTTATGCTATAAGAAAGGAATTATACAGACCTACCCCGCAGGGTTTTATTGCTGATGATTTTTATATCTCTATGCAGGTACTTGCACAAGGTAAAAAAGCTATTTTTGAACCGAAAGCAATTGGTTATGAAACATTTTCTGTTAAAATTACCGAAGAGTTTAGACGAAAAGCCCGTTATGCAGTAGGTAATTATCAAAGCTTATTTCTTTTTACTTCATTTTGGAGAAAGCCTTTTTCATGGGTATTTTTTTGTTATTTTTCACACAAAGTTTTACGGTGGATATTACCCTTATTGATGGTAGTGGCATTGATAAGTTTAGGAATTTTAGCTTTCAATAGTCTATTTTACCTTGTTTTAAGTGGATTAGTACTATTTGCGGCAATACTGATTGTTTTAGATATTTTTGTATTCAAAAACAGTGCAGGAATAAAACCCTTACGCTTTTTATCCCATTTTATAGCAATGAATACGGCACTGCTTTTAGGTTTTCTGAAATATGTATTTACAAAGCCCAAAAGTATATGGAAACCTACGGAACGTGTGGAATAACTGTATTATTACGGACGTAGAGCTAATTTGTACCGTAAAATAGTTTCCTCAAAACCAAAAAACAAACTATCTGCAATAAAGGCTTGTCCTATGCTTACTTCCTCAGTAAACGGAATAGTACGGATTATATCAGGGAGGTTGTCAAGGTTAAGGTCGTGTCCTGCGTTAATACCTAAACCTACATTTTTTCCCTGTAAAGCGGTGATTTTATATAGATTAAGGAAATGAATTCTTTTTTCGGTATTTTCGTAATGTTCTGCATAAGGACCTGTATAAAGTTCAATACGGTCTGTTCCTGTGTTTTTTAAGTTGCGTAAATCGGTTTCGGTTACATCTTCGGGATAAATGAATACAGAAACGCGCGTTTTAGGAGAGTTTTGCTTTATCTGATGAACAACTTTTTCTAGGTGCAAGAGATTTTCTGTGTGTAATTTCCAGCCTGCATTAGAGGTTATCACATGCGGAGGGTCAGGGACGAGAGTAGCTTGTGCGGGCTGAATGTCTGCAATAATATCAAGATAGCGTTCATCAGGGTAGCCTTCAATGTTAAACTCTACGGATATAATTTCTGCAATATCATAGACATCTTTTTTAGTGATATGCCGTTCATCAGGGCGAGGATGTACAGTAATGCCTTCTGCACCACACTCTTCAAGAAACTGCACACATTCCAGCAAATCGGGTACATTGCCCCCGCGTGCATTGCGTAAAGTAGCTATTTTATTTACATTAACGCTTAACTTTGTTGTCATTGGTACAAAAGTAAAGTTTTTATAGAATTTACAAGGTTGCGGTTCTTAAAAAATTTACAAACGGCACAGCAGATAAAAAATGTTCTGTACAATGTTGTACGTATTTTTTTGAAGTAACCATTTCGTCAGGAATGGTTTTCCAAAGTAAAAATTGTTTTAAGGTAGTGTATTGGGCTAATTCAGGATATTGAACTACGTCCTTGGGGATTTTTTTGTAGCGAAGTCCTTCGTAAATTGCTCCCCATTGCTGAGTTAAATCAGAATTTGAGAGTATATTCTTCCACTGTTCCTGTTCATAAACAATTTCCTGACGTATTTTTTTAAGTTGTTCTGCTTTGGGTTCGTATAAACCGCAGGCGATAAAAGAGTTATTCGGTTCAATATGAATATAATATCCTGCTTTATCCGATTGCGTACCTTCATGGTCTAAATATGCACCAAGAAAAGTTTTAAAGGGTTGCTTGTTTTTCGTAAAGCGCACATCACGATAGATGCGGAATATATATTCACTGATTTTTACATGACAAGACAAATGAGAGTGAGGTACAAGATTTTGAACAATTTCAGATACAATTTGTTTAAACGGTTCTTTGACAAAAGTTTCGTAGTCTTTTTTATTGTCTTGGAACCATAGTTTGTTGTTGTTTTCTTTTAACCGAGATAAAAAAGTAAGTCCTTCCTTAGGAAACATAAGTTCAAAACGCAATGTAAAAAAAAATAATTCTTATCTATATTAAAAATCAGCGATAAGTACAAACACAAGTATTCGGTATAAAATCCATGTATAAGAGAAATAGTACGGCAGTTTGAGTGCATATATTCTTTCCTGATGCACGGCATATATTATGGCAAGACTGAAAATAAAAGCGATAAGTGCTTCTCTTGCAGAAACGGGATACAGATAAAATATGCCCATAAACAACCACATTACTCCTGTACCAATACCGAGAGAGAGGCTTTTGGCATACAGATATTCTTTAAGCAGGTTTTTCTTATGAAACGAAAGTAAAGCTAGTTGTATAAATAATTGTCCCGCCATAAAAAGCAGTTCAAGTGCAAAAGAATAATGAATTTTAAGGTAAGGCATTACTAAACCCGAATACTGCCATATACTCAAAGACGCAAACAAAATGAGTATGACGCTAATGAGCATTTTTTTCATGCCGCAAAGGTAGTTATATTTTTAAATGGATACATTCAGCATAAGTTTTCTGAACAGATGGCTTTTCTGTAGGTTTTTGAGGTACTTTCTCAGATAAACAGCATATCGGCCATTTCTGAGGTTTTTTTAGTAATAATCTCATCAAAAATAAAGGATTTGGCATATATTTTTCAAGGTTATGTTGTTTTTTGTACGCTTTTATTTCATTAAGCATTTCTTTGCCTTTGATAGCATTAACAGAGTATATTACTTTTTGTCAAACACACAGCCATACTGTTCAAGATAAGTTTCTTCTTTTTTTTGTCTGTTTACACAGATATTGCCAAAAAAAAATTAAAAACAACCCACAAAAAAGACTACTGTATGATGCAGTAAAACAAAGTATTTTTTATGATATTTTTCATAGATTATCTTTGCATAAGATGACATAAAATTGTGCATAAAAATAGTGAAAATCAATGACTATTTTAAGTATATACAAAAGTAGGAAAAGTTTTATGAATTTGCAATAAAAAAGAAAGTATATAAATATACCGACAATATAATACTAATTTCAAATATACTGAAAATCAATGATTTATATAGTTTGTTTTTCGTATTATTGTTGAATTTAAGTAACTGATTTTTAATTCATTATATGTATTTCAAAAAAAATATTTCGTTCATTAAAACTATTGTGTATAACTTGCACAAAAGTTAATAGATTTATTATGCGATTTTTCATCTTTTTGCTGTTTTTGTATAGCATAAACAGTTTTTCTCAGACTACTTCCGTAGACTCTGTGCTTAAAAAGTTGTCTGTACTGGGTGATAGTAAAAAAGATTTGGAGGAAAAGCGAGATATATACAATTTTTTAGGAGAAAACGCATTGCTTAATGGAGAGAAAAATAAAGCATTGTATTATTGTGAGCAGAAAGCTCAGATTTCCGAAAAATTAAAAGATACTCTGGGCGCAATTGAAAGTAGATATCAACAAAAAGCAAATATTTATGCTAAATATGGGATATATGACTCTGCCTTAACACACTTGCAAGAGTTTAATAAAAGAGTAAAGCATATTAAAATTACTAATCCATATATTTATGTGGAACTAGGAAACTTATATTTTTCTATGGAACTCTTCCGAAGTGCTATTGAAGCCTATAAACCAGGGTTAAAATTAGCTAAAGAACAAAAAAACTACGAATGTGAAGCACTCATATACAATAATTATGGACTTATTTATAGGATTACTAAAAAATTAGATTCTGCTTTTTATTGGCATAACAAGGCTTATGAATTGCGTATGAATGTAAATAAAGATAAATTCAGAGCAGCTTTCTCATTGTTAGACATTGCTAATGATTACTATGACGCTGGGGATACTTTGTCTGCTAAAAAATATTACATTCGTGCTTTGTCTTATGTAGATACCCCTGAGTTAGAAAGCTATAATAGTGCAGGGCAGATAGTTATTATGTTACCTGTTTTATGTATCAATCTTATGGATATTTATACATCATACCATAAATATGACAGTGTAGAATATTATTACGACAAAGCAAAATACTTTTGTAATAAGTATTCTTTGAAGAACAATTTACTTGGTATAGAACTTTCTTATGTGCTTTATCTCATTCAAAAAGGAGAATTAAACAAAGCAGAAACTATGTTAAGGTCCATAGAAAATGAATATCTCTCAAAAGGCAGTAAAAAAATAAAAACTAAACTTATTCCATATTTTTATGAGTTGTATGTAGCTAAAAAAGACAAACATAAAATGTTTGAATATGGGTACGCATATTACAAGCGCAAAGATTCTCTCGCTAATTCAGAAGATAAAGAAAAATTTATCCGTACATCTACGCTCATGATGCAATTAGAAAATGAGCAAAAAATAGAAGCTCAGAAAACCATGCTTGACCAACAGGCACAGCAACTGAAATATGAGGCAAAAATTAAACGTTATATGTTTCTTGTGGTATTTTTAATTTTAGCTATCACAGGAATTATTGTGTATTTTCTTCGTAAAGCCAAACAATTAAATAATGAACTTTTAATAAAAAACGTAGAGATAAGTCAGCAGAAAGAAGAAATTCAGGCACAAGCAGATATGCTTAGACTCGTAAATATGCAACTAGAACAACAATCAGAAGAAATTAATGCACAGGCAGAAAATCTTAAAATCATCAATGCTACATTAGAACAGCAAAAGGAAGAACTTATTACACAATCTGAAAAATTAGCTGAACTAAATAAAGAACTTGCTCATAAAAAAGAAGAAACAGATAGCAGTATTCGCTACGCGCAGCGCATACAGCAAGCTATTTTACCTATGCCCGAAAACATCAAAGAATCTGTTAAAGATACCTTTATTTTCTATCAGCCGAAGGATGTTGTCAGCGGAGATTTGTACTGGCATGCAGATAAAGGCGATATTAGTATTTTTGCTGCTATTGACTGTACAGGACACGGTGTACCTGGTGCCTTTATGAGTCTTATTGGTGAGTCTTTGCTTAACCAGATTGTGCATGATTATGATATATACCAACCCGATATGATTTTATCTCATTTACATAAAGGTATTCAGAAAGCCCTTCAACAACAAAATTCCCAAACTAATGATGGAATGGACGCAATTATTATTACTTGGAATAAAAAAACAAAAGAACTCCAATATTCAGGCGCAATGAACTCTTTGTATTACTCTTCTAATGGCAAACTCCATGAAATTAAAGCAGATAAAACCCCTATCGGCGGACTGCTTTTTAATGAAAAAGAACCTAAATTTACCCTTCATACTATAAAAGTAAA
>CALIZB010000073.1 GCA_938028625.1 uncultured Bacteroidia bacterium
TGTAAAATGTCTTTTTCATGCATGCCCTCAAAATTGGTTGTGCCTGTATAAATGTAATCTTTACCCTGTCCTAAATCAAAATAGACAATGTTTATGGAGATAATTTTCTTGATTTCAGAATACGCCTGTCCAGAACGTAGGTTCTCCGTCATTACTTTGGATACTCCATAAGCCATTCGGTGAAAATAATCTATTTCGTATGTGTTTTGTATTTCTATGATAATAAGTTCGTTTTTAGAATTTTTGGTAAGAATATCTACTCGGTTGTACTTATCCTCCTCACTCTCCTGATTGCTTTCACTTTCCAAAATTTGCTCAATTTTTATGTCCTCAAACAAAAGTTCAGACAAAAAACCCTCCAAAACCACAAAATTAGCTTTGTTTCGCAACAATCGCTTGATTGCCCAATCAAAACGAACTAACTTCTTGCTCATAACGTAATGTTTTGCAAAGATACAGATTTTACTTTATCTCAGTGGCAATATCACTTTAAATACATTCCATTGATTATCAACGGTGTGATAAAAAATTTTTCCATTGTGTAAAGTTATAATTTTGTTTACCAGTACTAGACCTAGTCCAAATCCTCTTTTTCCTTTACTATTCTGACCTCTGAAAAAATACTGGAACAGGTATTTTTCCTCTTCTTGCTGAATGAGTTGTCCTTTGTTTCTGAAAGAAATTTCCAGCGACTCCATTGAGCCGTCTATGAGTACTTCGGCAGTATTTGTCTGACTATACTGAATACAGTTGAGCATAAGGTTCATAAAAGCTGTTTTGAGTAAAAGTTTATTTGCAGAAATGGAAAGTATATTTTCATTGTCTGTTTGTAAATATTGTACAGAAAACAAAAAATAAGGGTGGATAGTATTTAGCTCAGCAATAATGTCAAAAATAAGTTCATCTGCTCTAAAAATATCATTTTTGAGAATATGTGAAGTTTCTATTTTTGCAATTTCCAGAAAAGCGTTGATAATTTCGCTCAGTTGCTTGGTATCTTCTTTTTGCTGGGTAATCATGAGTTTAAGGTTTTGGATATCAGTTTCTTTTTCCATTCGTTCAAAATTGGAAACCAGTACCGAGATAGGTGTTTTAAGTTCATGGGAGATATGCTGTACAACATGTTTCTGAAAAGCAAATGCTTCATTGATTCGTTGCATCAGTTTTTGAAACTGGTTGGCAAGTATGGTTATTTCATCTTTGGAGGAAGTATCCGCAATACTTTCTATTTTTTTGGTGTCTACGTTGTATTCACTGATGCTTTTGGTGATAATGACGAGAGGTTTGGCAATACGGTTCGCAAGAAAATAAGATACTACAATGATAATAATACTGATGAATACAAAAGAAATCAGTAAGATAAACCTTAAATACCGCAGTTTGGCATATCCGAAAGTATCATACGCCTTGCTAATACCATAATATATGTTTCCTGTATTCTCAAAATACAGTCCTACTACATCATACAAATCTTCTTTGCTTTCATACCATTCATTTTCAGCTGAGAGCTGGTCTAAAATTTCATCAGGATATGGTATGGGGGTATCATCAATACTGGCATAAATGAGTTTTTTTTTATGATTGAAAATAAGCAACTTTTCATTATAGAGGTCATGAATGGTAAGGCGGTCTATAGATTCTGTGAGGGTATTGTCTGCTTTTTTTATTTCGCTGAGAAAAAACAGCGTAGATTTTATTTTTTCTTTCTGGCGTTGCTGAAATTCTTCTTCCCTGTACTGTGAAAACAATGCATAAATAAGTACAAAAGAAAAACCCATAAGAATAATACTGACCAAAGAAAAATACAGCAGAATTTTTTTTCTAATTCCCATGCTCGTCAAAGTAATATCCGAAGCCCACTTTTGTTCTGATACGGTTTTTATGGAATGGTTTGTCTATTTTATTCCTCAAAAAATTGATGTATACTTCAATGGTGTTTGTGTTGGCATCTACAATATTGCCCCATATTTCTTTGATTAAATCGTTTTTGGATACAATCTCTCCTTTGTTTTGTATAAGCCTGACCAATATCTGATACTCTCGCGGGGTGAGGTTGATTTCTTTATTCATACAGGTTACCGTTTTGGTATTGAGATGAATAACAATATCGTCTGCCACCAACTGCTCCTGAACAGGTGTCTGTCTGGTATTTCTTTTTAAGAGTGCATGAATACGCAAAAGCAGTTCCCGCATATAAAAAGGCTTGGTTACATAATCATCTGCTCCACAGTTAAATCCCTGTACTTTATCTTCTAATTCTGCAAAAGCGGTCAGCATAATGACAGGGGTATGTGAGTTATAAGTGCGAAAGGTTTTGCATACCTCAAAACCATTTCTACCAGGCAGATTTATATCCAGAATAATACAGTCAAACGTTTCTCTTTTAAGTATTTTCTCCGCAATAAGTCCGTCAAACACAGAGGTTACCAAGGCACTTTCTGCTTTAAGGGCCTCACTGATATTCTGGTGAAGGATAGTGTCATCTTCTACGAGCAAAATATTCATCGTACAAAGATAACTTATTTTGAGATATTCAGGGTTGTTGTGTACATATCTGTCTGATACAAATATAATAAAGTTGGAACTGTAAGCAAGATATGCTATATTTGTATTTTTCACAAAAAGCCCTATGAAAAAATTGTTCTGGACAATCCTGTTAGGATTGAGTTTTATTGTGTATAGTTGTCATCAAAAACCGTGTCCTGGTGTAGGAGGACCTGCACCGAAACAATCCAAAAAAGTACAAAAAGCCTTTCGTAAATATCCTGTAAAATCATAGCTAATTTTGATGTATTTTGATAGATTTTGTATTTTTGCGATTGTATGAAGTGTCCAAGGAGAAAGTTTTTGGAAAAACTGGCATTAGGAACATCAGTGTTGTTTGTTCCTTCTGTCTTATCTGCCTGTGGTGGTAAAAAGAAAGATTATCTGACAGAACTGGAAGCCGGTACAATTGAGGAATTTGAAAAAGTAATGTACAAAACCAATGAATTTAACAATGTACCTATACTCACACTTAAAAACCCCGAAGGTAAATATGAAACTTTCAGCCTGCAATGCACACATCAGGGCTGTATTGTAAAATTTTCTGAACAGAACAAAGAATTTCAGTGTCCCTGCCATAAAGGCGTGTACAACATAAAAGGTGAAGTTATTAAAGGACCTCCTCCTGCACCTTTGAAAAAATATGCAACTATTGTCAAAAATGGCAAGATTATTGTATTAGAGCAAAGCGTTTAACTAAACAAATTTTGCTTTGTATTTACATTATAGTCCATCATGGGTAAAAAAAATATTCCCTGTAAGAATATGGGACTGCCATTGCTCACCAATTCAGAAAAGCATCTACCTCACTTTTGATGATGGACCTGTACCCGAAGTAACCCCTTGGGTTTTACAGGTTCTGAAAGAATATAACATAAAAGCAACTTTTTTTTGCGTAGGCAACAATGTGCAAAAATACCCGCATCTACTGGAAACCATTCATGAACATGGGCATACCATTGGCAATCACACCTTTAATCATAAAAACGGATTTAACACTTCTGTACAGGAATACATTCAGGATACTTTGCTTACCCAAGATACCTTAAACAAAATTTTACCCTATCAGACACCTTATTTCCGACCTCCTTACGGCAGGCTTACCTTTTCGCAGGCTAAGCAAATCTCTAAAACCCATAAAATTGTTATGTGGTCGGTGCTTTCAGGAGATTTTGACACACAGATTTCCGGCGAAACCGTTCTGCAAAAAACTTTACAGTATACCAAAACAGGTAGTGTGGTTGTTTTTCATGACAGCATAAAAGCCTTCCCAAGATTAGAATATGCCCTTCCGAAATATATAGAACAATGCCTGTACATGGGGTACACCTTTGAACCTTTTGCGGTACATAATCCCTGCGATTTGTCTGTAGCTATTTAACCTGACCTAAATCCTCTTTCTGTTATAATTCTTTTATACCTTTGTTTTCCGTTATGCAAAAAGATTTTTCTTATTTATTACCACAGGTTACAGAATTATGCCATGAAACAGGCAAATGGATAGCACAGGCACGTCAGACTTTCTCCCCACAGGATATTGAAGTAAAGGAAAAAAATAGTTTAGTCAGTTATGTAGATAGAACCGCAGAGGAAAAACTTACAGAAACTTTGTACAAACTATTACCTGAAGCAGGTTTTTTAGCAGAGGAAGGCACTACAATAAAAAATAACGCTGAACTACAATGGATTATAGACCCTTTGGACGGTACAACCAACTTTATTCATAACCTACCTGTGTATGCCATAAGCATAGGATTGGAATATGAAGGAAAAACAGTACTTGGAGTTGTATATGATATCCCACATGATGAAATGTATTATGCCGCACAGGGTAAAGGTGCATTTTGCAATAGAGAAAAAATACGCGTATCTGCCACCACTGAAATTAGTGATGCCCTGATAGCCACAGGATTTCCATATTCTGCCTTCGGGTATATGAAACAGTATTTGAAAGTTTTTGAACCTTTTATGATGCAAAGCAGAGGTATCCGCAGATTAGGCAGTGCCGCATTAGACTTGTGTTATTTAGCAAAAGGACGCTTTCAAGGTTTTTTTGAATACAATTTAAGCCCGTGGGACGTAGCAGGGGGCGTAATTATTATTCAGGAAGCAGGAGGCATACTCTCTACCTTTGACGGCAAAGAAAACTATGTACACGGGCGTTCTATTGTAGGCGCATGCACACATGAACTACATACCAAAATGTTGGAGATTTTATCTCTTTGGTAGAAAATTCTATTTTTTGTACATCATACGTTTTTGTTCTATTTTTGCCAAATGAAAGGTGAAAGCCCCTTCTTCTCGGTGGTAATTCCAACTTACAACCGCGCTAGCTTTATTTTGCAGACATTAGATACCGTATTTAAACAGTCTTTTCAAGATTATGAAATCATTGTAGTAGATGATTACTCCACAGACAATACCAGAGAAATTTTACAACCCTTGGTATCCCAAAACAAAATAAAGTTTATCCAACATGACCAAAATTATGAACGCGGTAAAACTCGCAATACAGGCATGCTACACGCACAGGGCAAATATCTTACCTTTTTAGACTCTGATGATTTTATGTATCCTGATTGTCTTAAAGATGCTTACGAATATGCTATACGATATCCCGATAAAAAAATATTTCATAATCTATACGAACTTGTTAATGAAAAAAAAGAAGTTTTATATAAATACGACTTCAAACCGTTAAAAAATCCACTTAAACAACTTGCCGAAGGTAATTTTTTATCTTGTCATGGAGTATTTTTGCATAGAGATATTTACACTACTATTTTTTGGGACGAAAATCGTTTGCTTTCAGGTTCAGAAGACCATGAGTATTGGTTACGCGTGTTAGCACATTATCCCGATTTAGGTAGAATTAACAAAGTTAATACAGGTGTAGTAGAACACGCTCAAAGAAGTGTAAATACAGCACAGGTAGCACAAGGAGAACGTAGATTTGAGTATTTTTTTCAAAAAATAGATATAGATGCTGTTTTTCAGAAGCATTACAAACCTTATCTCAATAAAATAAAATCCACCTGTTATATTTTTCTTGCACTGATGGCTTTTAATGCAGGAGATTTACAGAAAATGAAACTTTACAAGCGCAAAGCTCTATTTTTGGATAAATCTTTGTTTTTTCGCAAAAATTACCTTTATCTAACCTATCAACAGTTACGAAGTATCTTCAAAAAGAAAAAATAAATAGATTAGTTCTGTCCTTTTTGTTTTTCTACTTTTTTGATTACTAAAATGTTAGCTTCCTCAAAATCATTGAGAAAAGCGTCTACATCGGTCATAATACCATAAAAACCGCAACTTTGAAAATACGATTTTAATTTTGCATCTTTGAACATATATCCATAACTCGCATAAATTTCATTACGCATAAGTCTTAACTCTTCAGCAGAGTATTTCTGTAATTCTTCTTCACTTACTGCCCTGTAAGAAACGAACGCATATTTTCTTTTTCCTTTATTGCGCAAACAAGCGTCTATAAGTTCTTCAGCATTCATATAAGCATGATTTTTGTACTCGCTGCAACCCTCCGCTTGAATAGAAACAGTTTTTGTTTTTCCGTCTGATTTTGTGTAAGCGGCTATGTATTTATCATACTCTAGTTTTGCTCCCACAGGTAATATTACTTTTGCATCTGGAGCAGGTTTAATGTATTTTGAATATTCTAAAACTATATCTACCGAACTTTTATCACTGTTCTGCTTCCAAGTGCCTACGGAGATATATTCATTACTTAATGCTCCTCCAACGGTTTCTACTACAACCACACCTCCACCAGCGAAAAAATAATAATCACTTTCCCCACTTACACAACCTGATTCACTATATACTTTGCCTGCCTGTGCAAACAGTGCAAAATAGCTAAAAACAAAACAAAAAGAAATTAAAAAAGTTTTCATATTACAAAGGTGTGAGTAATTAAGCAAGTTTGCTTATTTTACTTATCAAAAAGACATAATTTTGTCATGAATCATGCCTCTTATTTTATGATGCCTACATTTGTTTTATCTTATCAATAGCTTTTTTCTGGTCTTCTATTTTATTTTTAAGTTCGTCCATTGTTTTTTGATTTTCCTGCATTTTAGTTTTGTTTTCTTCTATCTTCTTAGCATAGTTTTCATTTTCTTTTTGCATATCTACCTGATTTTCGGAACGTTTTTTCATTTCTTTCTCCATATCTGCGAGTTTAGCCATTTCTTCGGCAAGTTTTTCTTCAATATACACTTTTTTAGCTTCATCAGCAATCTCTTTCACCAAATTACGCAAATTACTAGCTTCGGCAGAATGTTCGCGAGAATTAACAAATAAATCATATCCTAATGAAGCCGCCGCAATAACCGTAGTTATATTTTTTCTACTCTCTATAACCAAGTAAAAATCTATGGTTTTAGAGGATATTTTAGGCAAGTTAGCCGCCAGAGCGCTATACACATTTCTACTCTCTTTGGTTTTTATATCCCATGCTTTCAGTTTGCGTTCTGCGGCTTTTATGACGGTTTTCTCAGGAATTTCTAATTCCATTTGAAAGCCATTTCTTTCTTTTTTATCTAATTTGAAAGAACGTTCAGAAACCTCCTTCTGAGCAAATGCAAATAAAGAAAACAAGGTTAAACAACTAATAACAAAATTTTTCATGACTACAAAGTTAGTAAATAAAGGTAAAATAAGAAAAGAATATTTCGTGTCATCAGTTTATTATGTGTTATATTTTTTGTAAAAAAGAGAAATACACGTGATAGAAGTTCCATAAAATTCTGATTTATCGCAAAAAAGAGCAAGAATTATGGGAAATACACACTAATTCAGTTAGTGTGTATTGATCAGAGGTGCTAGCAATTTATTTTTTTATTTTTTATAGAAAATTTGTGATAAGTATTTAGGTCATCAAAACTAGGTTTTGATTTAATATCTAACAGCAAAACCTATCATAAAATGACGTGGCTGTAAAAATCTTGCAGGATTATCAGGGGGAAGTTTTTGCCCGATAGTAGCGTCAATAGGGCTAGAAAAACGAGGGTCCCGCTGACTGTATAACAGATTATCCCCAGGTTGCCAAGCTCTACCTGTAACAGGATTAACATCAGCTACATTCTTGAAATTGAGAATATTCGTTACTTCTAAACTTACTATAATCTGTGTTTTATGTATATTCCACCAGTGCTGTAAGTTCATATCTAACCACTTCCAAGCAGGACCTATTTTAGAATAACGTTTATTTGGGTCAGGGTCAAATTCATAGATAGGTCTACCTGCGGCGTCTATTCCTGTTTGAATAGCAGGGGTATAACGTTGTCCTGAACGATACACAGCTTCAAGGTAAAATTTAGTGCGGTCAAGCCATTTTTGTCCAAATAAACCTTCACCATTATTCAATGTAAAAGTAGCATTAGCTTTTAGGTCTAATGGGCGGTCAAAGGCTAAAGGTAGTTCTTTGGTACTATTTCGGCTACCCCCTTGTAAAATTTCTGCTAATACTTCATTTGAAGAAGAACTTTGCCCCGTAGTAAGCGAGTATGAACCACCAATTTGTCCGCTGAACCATTTTTTATATCGTTTGATATAAGTAACTTCTACTCCACGTGTGCGTGCATAATCCGAGTTTATGCTAATTGTACGCGTTACTTCTCTTCCTGTAATATCTTTCACAATAATGCTTGTAGAGGTTACAAAGTCGTATCTATCTTTGAAGAAAACCGCAGTCATAAGTGCATCATTAGAAGTAATTTGAGTATTTAGTCCAAGTTCATAAGAAATAGTTACTTCGGGATTTAAGTTTGGATTACCAAGTTTTCCAATAGGTGATTGGTCTTGATAATTGGGATTTAGACCTGCATAAATAAAACTTGGGTGCGGTTGAATCATGTTATGCCCGTAGTTAAAGTAAAGCACTTGATTAGGACGAATAGGAAAAGAGGCACTCATTTTAGGTAAAAGTCTTGTTTTTGCTCTTGCACCGAGTATTTTAGTAGTTTCTTTTTTATACTGTTGACGAATTTCATCACGAATAGGGCTAATCGGATTTTCTACGGCATCATCTACAAATTTACCTACCCACCAGTATTCAAAACGCATTCCGATATTTGCAATTAGTCCTTTGTATTTAATTTGGTCATTAACAAACAAAGAACCTTTAGCAGGACGTACTTTCCATACGTCAGACGCATCACCTAATCTGAAAGATTGTGAATACTGTCCATTTCCTAAATCAATCGGTGCGCCTATCCAAGGACGAATAATATCTATCCATTGATATTCAATCATTTTGTTTTCAAAACCTGCTTGGAATTTATTAAAACTGCTTTTAGAATAAATAGTCAAAATACCTTTGGTAGCGTACTCTTCTGCGTAATGGTCATGCCATAAGGTAGCAATACCACCGTTATTGATTAGTCCAGGGGCAGGATTAACAAACGCTGTATCACTACCAGGATTATAGTATAAAACAGGAAAAGTAACAATACTATTTGGGTCTAATTCTGCATTAACTGTTTTAGGTCGCCAATCTCTGCCATTAGCATCTGCACGAAGGTCTACAAACAAGCGGGACATGGTAACCGTATAATTTACTCTATTGCCGACCGTATGATTCCAGTTTGCCGCAATTAAACTTGATTGGTGCGTGTATACATTAGCATTATCCATTTGTAACTGAAACGGAAACTGATAGCCAGGGGCAAAACCTACATCAGAATTCGTTACAATACGAAGCATATTTCTATCTTGGTTGATATTTGCAGAACGCATGTAGGTAAAAGCTAAACGTTTGCGTGGGTTAATATCATAATTAAGTTTAGCAAGGGCATTCCATCGGTTATTATTGTAGGGTGTCCAAAAAGTGTTTTTATTCAATGGCGAAGAGTAAATTTGGTTTGCAGGGTTTTTGAAATATTCATCACTGAAAGTAGCTTTGGTAGAAATTTGATAACGAATTTTATGCGGAAATTTGATATTCCATTTAGGTAATAGCTTTTCTGTAATCATTTCAGGACCCCCAAAACTCAATTCATATACAGATTGGTTAAATACGCTTTTCCAGTCTTTGTAAGCAGAATTCCAGAAATTATCGCGTTTATGTGAAGCAAAGAGTTCAAATTTATCTCCCCCAGACTTTGTTTTGACGTTAACTGTACCTGCTGCAGCATCACCAAATTCTACACCTGCCCCCGAAGTATTGATGTCTACCGAACCAATCGCATTACCGCCTAAATCTAACCCAAAGCCTGTACCAGAGAGTGGATCTTGGGCATTAACGCCATCTACAAAATACCCTGTTTCATTAGTTCTACCCCCACGTATGTGTACGCCTACGTTAGACATAATTACGCCTGTCTGTGTGGCAAGTATATTTTCTAATTTTCTATCTGTACCGTTTCTGATTAAATCTTCATCTATGGTAATAGCAGATGAGGAACGCTCTGTATCTACTAATGGTTTTTCGCCAATTACTTCTACTACATCTAACTGATGTACATTAGGATTAAGTACGATGTTCTGCACAGTAGTCTCTCCTTTTTTTACCTTAACCCCTGTAATAATCACATCAGAATAACCAATGAATTTTATTTCAAGAGTGTACTCTCCTGCTTTTATATCAATTTCATACTTTCCTTCCATGTCTGTCTGCACAACAATGGGAGTGTTTTTTACCACTACATTCACCATAGGAACAGGTTCATTCGTTTCTTTGTCGGTTATTATACCTGTAATTTTACCATTCTGGGCAATAACGCTTATCCAAAACAGACTTAAAAAAAGGAAAGAAACAAATTTTTTCATACGGAACTGGTTTTTACGCACAAAAGTAAAAACTTCATCTTTAAACTTTGCTGTACAAAGCAAAATTTAACTTTTTATTAATGTAAACTCTGGGAATAGGTTTATCACATGATATTATACAAAGGAAGTATTCATGCTAGTGAGAATAAGTACAACTAAAATCATTGAGAACTTAATTAAAAAAATACCAACCTTTATTTTTATTCCAGTTGAGAAAGCTAAACAAAAAATATCAGTCATTTTCAAAAATACCTATTTTTGCACTCATTATGTTGACTTTACCATATATCAGACAAAACAAAGACGAAGTTCTTGAACGCTTAAAAGTAAAGCATTTTATGCACCTTACACTAATAGACGAGGTTATAGAATTAGATGAAAAACGCCGCCAGATACAAAAACAGTGTGATGATATAAAAGCACAGCAAAATCAAATTTCAAAGCAGATAGGCCAACTTTTTGCACAGGGTAAAAAAGAAGAAGCCGAACAGAAAAAAGCAGAGAGCGCTACACTCAAAGACATCGCAGAAGCCTTAATCAAAGAATTAGATACTATTGAGCATGCTATTCACGATAAACTTGTGCTTATTCCGAATGTGCCGCATAGTTCAGTACCACAAGGTAAAACTGCCGAAGACAATACTGTTGTCAAAGAGGGGGGCAAAAAACCAGATTTGTTTCCTAATCCGTTACCACACTGGGAATTAGCTAAAAAATTGGATATTATTGACTTTGAACTCGGGGTAAAAATAGCAGGAGCAGGTTTTCCTGTATACAAAGGTAAGGGCGCTAAATTAGAACGTTCCTTAATCAATTTCTTTTTAGATAATGCTATTCAAGCAGGCTATCAAGAAATTATACCCCCTATTGTTATCAACAAAGAAAGCGGATTCGGTACAGGACAATTGCCTGATAAAGACGGTCAGATGTATCATGTTCCGCTTGATGAGCTTTACCTTATCCCAACCGCCGAAGTACCTATTACTAACCTATACCGTGATGTGATACTAGAAGAGAAAGATTTACCTATAAAAAACTGTGGTTATACCCCTTGTTTTCGCAGAGAAGCAGGTTCTTATGGCGCGCATGTACGCGGATTGAACCGTTTACACCAGTTTGATAAAATAGAAATTGTGCAAGTTACAAAGCCCGAAGACTCTTACAGAGCTTTACAAGAAATGTGTGATTATGTAGAAAGTCTTTTGATAAAATTAGAACTGCCATACCGTATTCTTTTACTTTGTGGCGGAGATATGAGTTTTGCATCTGCTAAAACGTATGATTTTGAAGTATATTCTGCCGCACAAGACAAATGGTTAGAAGTAAGTTCAGTAAGTAATTTTGAAACGTTCCAGTCCAACCGCCTGAAATTAAGATATAAAAGTGCGGACAAAAAAAATGAACTTGCGCATACGCTTAATGGCAGTGCTTTGGGCATGGCAAGAGTAGTAGCCGCACTTATAGAAAACAACCAAACCGAAGATGCACACATTGAGATACCTACTTGTTTGCGTACTTATACAGGCTTTGACCGAATTTAATCACAATTCTTAAATTTTACTATTTTTGCCCCCAATGAAAGTATCGTATCAGTGGTTACAGGATTATGTCTCTCTGTCAAATAAAAATGCACAGGAAATTGCACACACACTTACACAAATAGGATTAGAAGTAGAAGAAATTATTGAATATACTTCTGTACAAGGAGGTTTACAAGGTTTAGTGGTAGGACATGTATTAGAATGCATACAACACCCTAACGCTGATAAACTCAAACTCTGCCAAGTAGATATAGGTACAGAAACCTTACAAATTGTTTGTGGCGCAAGCAACGTAGCCAAAGGGCAAAAAGTTGTGGTAGCTACCGTAGGAACTACTTTGTACCCCATTGAAGGCGAACCTATCAAAATAAAAAAAGGTAAAATACGCGGTGAAGAATCAAACGGAATGATCTGTGCCGAAGATGAAATTGGGCTTGGTCCTTCTCATGAAGGAATTATAGTTTTGCCTGAACACTATACAGCAGGAACAGTTGTATCTACGGTTTTACCTGTCTATAATGATACTGTATTTACATTAGGAATTACTCCCAACCGCAATGACGCACTCGGACATATTGGCGTAGCACGAGATATTGCCGCCGCTTTAGAACTATCCTTGCAAATTCCTTCCTTGAAATCTATTTCTGAAACTATTCCACCTATCATACGCACATACGTACATGATACTGAAGCTTGTCCTCGCTATACTACCATAGAACTACATAACATAACTATTAAGCCCAGTCCATTATGGGTACAGAACCCTTTAAAAGCCATTGGCATAAAACCCAAAAATAATATCGTAGATGCTACCAATTATGTAATGTATGCACTCGGACAACCTTTACACGCTTTTGATATTGACCAAATTCAAAATCAAGAAATTCATGTAAAGGTGCTTCAAAATGAAGAAAAATTCATTACTTTGGATAATCAAGAAGTCACTTTACCTGCGCAAACGCTTTCTATTTCTGATACAAACCAAACGCTTTGTATTGCAGGAATATTCGGGGGAGCAAAAAGTGGAGTAAAAGATACAACTACAAAAGTTTTATTAGAATCAGCATATTTTAATCCGCAGTATATCCGAAGAACCAGCAAAAACTTAAATTTACATACAGATGCCGCTTATCGCTTTGCACGCAGTACAGATATTAACATTACTATTATTGCTTTGCAATTAGCCGTACAGATTATTCAAGAAACTTGTCCTGATTTAGTATGCAGTAAAATACAGGATATCTATCCCAAGCCCTTTCAAAAATATAAAATCACCTATCGTTTTGAAAAAGCTCAACAGATTATTGGTACAAAAATTCCAAAAGCACAAACGCTTACTATTCTTAAAAAACTTGGTTTTGAAATTATAGAACAAACCGAAGATAGCTTAACTTTACTTTCTCCTTCTTTCAAGGCTGACGTAACGCGAGAAATTGATGTTATTGAGGAAGTCGCGCGCATTTATGGATTAGATAACATTCCTTTACCTGAACAAGTGCGTACTGCTTTTGTAAATGCACCTAAACCTGACACGAAAAAAATGCAATTAGAACTTGCACAGCACCTTGTAGGAATGGGCTTACAAGAAGTAAAACATCTTTCTCTAACGCATAAAAAATTTGTTGATGAACAAACAGCCGTTGCCGTTTTAGAACCATTGAGCGAAGAACTTTCTCATCTACGGCAGACGCTTTTATTTGGTGGTTTGCAGAGTATAGCCTATAACCTTAATCGTAAGCAAAATAACCTTCAATTTTTTGAATTTGGGCATATTTATCACAAGGAAGCCGTTCAAGATGAAGTTAAATACATAGAAACGCCTGTACTTGGGATATGGCTAACAGGTAATTTTCATTTGCCAAACTGGAATCAAAAAGCCGTGAAACATGATTTTTTTAGTGCCAAAGCCATAGCAGATGCCATTTTACGCTATATTGGACATGCTGAACCTTTTAACGGTGAAGTTACCGAACGTAAAGGACTTTCGCAAGTATTACAAATGTTGTATAAAAATCAACGGTTTGTTATTGTGGGCAAGGTAGCTTCATCTGTATTACAGCAGTTTGATATTAAACAGGAAGTATTTTATGTAGGTTTTCACCTTGAACCTTTGTACCGTTTATGGCATGAACGCAAGATAAAGTACGAAGACGTTGCCAAGTTTCCTGCGGTCAAACGTGATTTTGCTCTATTATTGGATAAAAACATTTCTTACAAGCAAGTACACGATACCATTACAGCATTTGACAAAAAACTTATTCAATCCGTAGAGATTTTTGATGTTTATCAGGGAGATAAAATTCCACAGGATAAAAAAAGTTATGCAGTGAGCGTCATTTTGCAGGATAAAACTAAAACCTTACAAGATGCTTTTATAGAAAAATGGTCAGAACGGTTAGAAAAGGTACTTTTAGAAAAACTGAATGCGGTAATACGCAAAGAGTAAATACCCAATTTTAGACAAATCAATTTTTATTTTTGGGCGTGTCTTTGCTTTGTATTTCGCTAAGGCTCATACACGCAAGGTCGACGTGCCACGGACTACATAACACGGTGAATGAGTAGCGATACCGTACCGAAATCACGCATACCCTTCGCATGCCTCACGCATAATTTTTCATTTGGCACTATACCGAATACATTTACAGGTTAAGGAATTTGATAAACTGTTCATAATTTTGTTCTAAATCTTGCCATTCTACTTCGTTATGATAAGCACTAATAACTTCATAATTAAACCGCTCAAAGGTAGCAATAATATGTGTTAAATCTTCGCGGTTGATGCGTAAAGTAACTTCGTAGTATCCTTCATTAGCTACGGTCAGCAGGGCTAAAATTTTTGCATTGTTATTTTCTACAATTCGTGCTATTTGTCCTACATCGTACTGTAAGAAAGGAATTTTAAGTATAATTAGTCCGCCAAGTTCAGATAAAGACAAAGCGCGGTAGATATAACTTATCACATCATCTCGGGTAACACAGCCAAGATATTCTCCATTTTTATCTAACACAGGCAGGCACGTGAGTTGGTGCTGTTCTAATAAACGTATAGCTTCCAAGATATGCTGATGTTCATAAACAAAAGCATTATT
>CALIZB010000074.1 GCA_938028625.1 uncultured Bacteroidia bacterium
TTGTCTATTCAAAATATCGCTGTAATTAGTATCTTTTATTGAAACTTGTTTTTCATATAGTTCTAAAGCTTTATCTCCCCACTCAAGAGCTTTTTTATACTGTTGTAATTCTTGGTATTTTACACAGCTATCATAGGCGCTTTGCCAAGTTTGCGCCGTGCAAAGTAAGGTAAAGTAAAGTAAAAAAATAGCAAAAAATGTTTTCACGAGTACAAATGTAAGAAATTTTTGAAATAAAAAACGGTCATTTTGGTATGATGGGAATGCAGTTACTTCGGTACGCTATGCAAGATAATCAATTAACTTTATATCTGAATATCTCAAAAACAGAAATATTTTAGTTTTTTGCAAGATATTGAAGTTATGTTTTATCTTATGGTAAAAATACTAATACAACGTCTATATGCATATTTTTGCTATTTTTACTAAAAAATTAACTGTATGTCCAAAGAATTTGAATTAGTATCAAATTTTGAACCCACTGGCGACCAGCCCGAAGCTATAGAACAACTTATACAAAGTATTAAAAGTGGTGAACCGCATACCGTATTACTTGGAGTAACAGGTTCAGGCAAAACCTTTACCATTGCTAATATGCTTGCAAAATTAAATAGACCTGCGCTCGTATTAAGCCATAATAAAACTCTTGCGGCACAGCTTTATGGGGAATTTAAACAATTCTTTCCCAACAATGCTGTGGAATACTTTATTTCATATTATGATTATTATCAACCTGAATCTTTTATCCCGAGTACTAATACGTACATTGAAAAAGAACTTTCTATCAATGAACAAATAGAAAAATTTAGGCTTAAAACCGTAAATTCGCTTATCTCAGGGAGAAAAGATGTTATTGTGGTCAGTTCTATCAGTTGTATTTATGGTATGGGTAATCCCAAAGATTATCATGACAGTATTCTGCATTTCAAAAAAGGACAGATGATCTCTAAAACAACCTTTCTCTACAAACTAACAGAGATTTTATACAGCCGTGATGATATAAATTTTAAGCCGTCTAACTTTCGTATACGCGGTGAGAATGTAGATGTTTTTCCTTTGTATGAAGACAATGCTTATCGTTTTGTGTTTTTTGGTGATGAAATAGAACAAATTATAGAAATTAACCCCTTAGCAGGTACAAAAATTAAAGAAGTTGATGAAATTATCATTTATCCTTCTAATATATTTGTTACGCCTAAACATGTATTAGATGAAGCTATCCGCAAAATTCAAGATGAATTACATCAGCAAATAAATTATTTTAAGAAAATGGGCATGAATCAAGAAGCCAAACGTATAGAAGATAGAACCGTAAATGATATCGAAATGATGCGAGAAGTAGGATATTGCTCAGGGGTGGAAAACTATTCTGTATATTTATCTCAAAGGGAGCGCCATAGCCGTCCTTACTGTTTGTTAGATTATTTTCCCGAAGATTACCTTGTCATTATAGATGAAAGCCATGTTACTGTACCACAAATCCGAGCTATGTATAACGGCGATAGGCAACGTAAATTAGTTTTGATAGAACATGGTTTTAGATTACCCTCCGCCTTAGATAATAGACCTCTAAAATTTGAAGAATTTGAAAACATGCCTAATCAGAAAGTATATGTTTCTGCTACCCCAGGCGATTATGAACTTAAACAAAGTGAAGGGGTATTAGTAGAGCAGATTATTCGTCCCACAGGCCTGCTTGACCCTCCCGTAGAAGTACGTTCTTGTATTCGTCAGGTAGATGATTTGCTGGCAGAAATCCGCGACAGAGTACAAAAAAAAGAAAGGGTGCTCGTGCTAACCCTTACCAAGCGCATGAGTGAAGAATTAACTCAGTTTATGGCAAATTTGAATATCAAAGTAAAGTATATACACTCTTCTGTAACGGCATTAGACAGAGTAGAAATTCTGCGAGAACTCCGTTTAGGCATTATTGATGTATTAGTAGGCGTAAATTTATTACGTGAAGGTCTAGATTTACCCGAAGTAAGTTTAGTGGCTATTTTAGATGCAGATAAAGAAGGTTTTTTACGTTCTGAACGAGCTTTGATACAATCCGCAGGGCGTGCCGCAAGAAATGAGAACGGCAAAGTTATTCTTTATGCCGACAAAATTACCGAAGCTATGCAACGCTTAATAGATGAAACTAATCGCAGGCGAGAAAAACAAATTTTATACAATCAGGTACATGGTATTACTCCAAAAAGTATTAAAAAAGATACTCAAAGCATTTTAGAACAGACCTCTGCCGCAGACGGAGTAGACAACAGCAAAATAAAAAGCTATTATGTGGAACAAGAGAATTTTTCCATAGCTTCAGACCCCGTAGTACCATTTTTATCTCTTAAAGAACTACAAAAACTGGTTAAAGAAACCCGTGAAAAAATGATAGAAGCCTCAGAAAATATGAATTTTCTTTTAGCCGCTAAATACCGTGATGAAATTTCAGAATTAGAAAAACTCATCGCCGAAAAACAAAAAAAATAACTTATGCAGAATATTCTCTTACTCACTAAATCGGAGGAAAACCTGAAAAGTGCAGATATACTCATTGAGCATGCACACTATAACAGCAGTGTACATTGTGCGTATTATGCTTGCTTTCAAATAGTAATACTGATAACTTACAATTTACAAAATACGTATAATAACGGTAGAGGAGGTAGTCATGAGAGAATGATTAACTGCTTGATAACTTTATTACAAGATGCTAATTACGACTCCGATAAAATTAAAGTTATTCATCAAAACTTAACTTTTCTTAAAAAGAACAGAACCAAAGCGGATTACAAAAATGTTCTTTTTAATGAAGAGAAAATCAAAGAAATTTATATTTGCGCACAGAACACACAAGTTTTGCTCAAAGAAATTCTTGATAATAAGATTTAATACATGTAAGTATGAATGCTATTGACAAAATAAAAAAATGGTTAAGGGAAATAAAAAATGTATTTCCTGAATTAAAACTTAAATATGTCTATGAAAAAGAAGAGAACAGCCATTACATATACATTAAACCCAATGATGCTTATCTTAATGGTGATTTTGGTAAGCATGCTCTGGAATTTTCTGTTGAATTTATTCGTGATTTTCCTGATGAGTACATAGGATTCCTGCCTATGGAAGAGATGGAAGAATACGAACATAAGAAAGTATTGTTTGATAGTGAAAAACCAAGCGTTCAGCAAATAATAGTTATCAATAGTTCCTTATATCCTGTCAGGATAATTAAAATGGCTCATCAGCAGAACGAAAATGATAGCAAAACTATACTCTCCATGCAATTATATCAGAAAACAGAAAGCAAAAATACACTAAACGAAAAATCTTATGCCGCATCCTGACAAAGAATTTACTACAAATATTAACATAAACGCTCATTTTACCGTACTGACAGTAAGAGCAACAGCCATTCATTTTGAATACAACAAAAATCTTACTTTGGAAGAGCAGGAAACTCTTAAAAATGCACCGCAGAAACAAATTACATACAGTGATGTAAGCATAGGTACAAATTATGTGTATCAGGAGGAGAGTTTACATGTTACAGTAGGAATAAAAGTAGAGGTTTTGCTTAATGGCATATTGCTCGCTGTGCTTAAAGCAGAATATGCAGGTGACTTTATCTGTAAGAATATTGAGCTGTCAGAGTTAAGTTTAACAGATTTTGCTACGCAGAATGCTCCTGCTATGGTCTACCCTTACTTACGACAGGGTGTTAATTTTATTACGACACAAGCAGGCTTTCCTGCTTTGGTGTTACCTGTGATTATGATGAAAAAGGTAAAAATATAGTAAAAGAAAACATGTATCTGTACAGTATTTATCTGTAATTTTGTGCTATGAACTGGATAAAAAGAAATCTGTCCCTTTTAATAAAGTGTCTCTGGATTGGATTTGGTGTATTTTGGTTGAGTTTTTTTGCATTGTTTATAGTAGGCAAAAGTTTGTTGCCTTCCTTTCGCGCGTTAGATGACAAAAAACCTATGGAAGCCTCTATCGTTTACAGCGAGGACGGTGTAGTGCTGGGTAAATACTTTGACCAAAATCGTGTACCTGTTACATACGAGGAAATATCGCCTTATGTAATTACAGCTTTATTAGCCACAGAAGATGTTACCTTTTATAGCCATTCAGGAATTAGTTTAAGAGGTTTATTCAGAGCATTTGTTAACAACCTCAGAGGGGGAAGCAAACAAGGTGCAAGCACTCTAACTATGCAATTAGCAAGAAATTTATATGACGAAGAAGTAGGTCAGGAACGCAATATCAAAAGAAAAATCAAGGAAATTGTATGCGCCATGTATATAGAACGCAACTTTACGAAAAAAGAAATTATCACTTTATACCTTAATACTGTACCCTGGGGAGGTACAACATATGGCATTCACTCAGCATCTAAAATGTATTTTAGTAAGCATCCAAGATACTTACAGTTAGACGAAGCCGCTTTACTCGTAGGTATTCTCAAAGGTGCTTCTTACTATAATCCATTTCGTTATGGAAATAGAGCATTAGAACGCAGAAATGTAGTGCTAAATCAGTTGGTAAAATATGACCTGATTGAACCTAGTATTGCAGAGAAAGCAAAAAAGAAGCCTACTTATCTACGTTTCTCTATAGAAGACCATAATGAAGGTTTAGCGGCATATTTCAGAGAACACTTGCGAGATAAACTACTCAAAAAATGGGCAAAAGAAAATGGCTACAACCTCTATCATGACGGGCTTAAAATTTATACAACCATTAACAGCAAAATGCAGCAATATGCCGAAGAAGCTGTATACGAACATCTTTCTAAAATGCAGGCAGAGTTTGATAAATATATGCCTGAAAACAGTGCTACTGAACCTTGGAATAAAAAACTTAGACCAGACTGGGCAGTAGATACCATGCCTCTATATGAAGGATATATCCATTCAGAAAGATACAGGGTAATGAAAACTGCTGGTGCAACAGACGCAGAGATTCGCAAAGCATTCTCACAGCGTTTGGATTCTATTGAAGTATTTACTTGGGTTAAAGACAAAAAAGGTAAAATTGTACCAGGTACAAAATATATTTACAACAAAACCCCATGGGATTCTGTAAAATATACTGCTAAAATTCTCCGTTCTGCTATGGTTGCCATTGAACCTAATACCCGTTATGTACGCGCATGGGTAGGCAGTATAGGACATCACTATTTTAAGTACGACCAAGTAGCTAATGGAAAACGTCAGGTAGGTTCTGCTTTCAAGCCGTTTGTGTATACAGCCGCAATCATTAATGGAGTAGACCCTTGCGAAGAATTTTTAGACGCACCTTACCAAGCTTTTGATAACCAAAGAATCAATAACAAAGATACTATGGTCATGATTTGGGCACCTAAAAATGCTGACGGTAAATTCAGAGGTATGACACCACTCTGGGTAGGACTGAAAAACTCTATCAATACGGTTACTGCAAGAATTATGTATGAACGCCTTGGGGGAATTAACTCTCCAAATAACGTTGCCACCCTTGCCGAAAATATGGGAATAACTACCAAACTGGAACGTGTACTTTCCCTTGCTCTTGGTACTACAGATTTGACTATCCTTGAACTCACCAATGCCTATGCTACTTTTGCCAATAAAGGTATTCGTTTAGAGCCTATTCTTATCACTAAAATAACAGATAGATATGGTAACGAAATCCCTAATCCTTTTAACAAACAAGACCCAAAAAACAGAATTGAAGCCATCAGTGCAAGTGTTGCCTACAAAATGTGCAGATTGTTGCAAAAAGTAGTGGTTGCAGGAACAGCCAGCGGTGCATATTACAAATATCAGCTCAAAGGGGACATTGGCGGAAAAACAGGTACAACTCAAAAAAATTCTGATGCTTGGTTTATTGGTTTTACGCCAAAACTCTCCATAGGCGTATGGTTTGGTTGTGAAAGCAGGGGCGTACACTTTAATGATGGTAGAGGACAGGGCGGACAGGCTTCTGCACCTACTTTTGCTATATTCTATAAAAAATGTTCAGATGACCCACAACTCAAAAATCGTATTATTGGAAACTTTCTTGACCTAAAACCCCCCGGCGACCCTGAATTCAAATTAGACTGTGATGAAAAATCTTCTGAAAAAAATATAGAAGAATTTAACCTTGAAGATGTAGTCAATTAGAATCAATATCTTTTAACAAGTAAAAAATTCACTTTTCAGAATTCAAAATAATATTGTAACTTTGTGCATTATGGGCTTTGGAAAAAAAATTATTGACTTTATTGCGCCTCCTATCAAACAGAAAGTCCCTAAACAAGAAACTAATAACTCAGAGCAAGAAACACAGAAAAAGAAACAAAAAATAGGGGTGCAGGAAATAGAAGAACCAGAATATGAAATAATGGAAAGCACCGTTCCTGATTCCACAGAAAACAGTACAGAAATTCCTGAACTGGAAACAGAAGAGTATGTAGTTCAGAATGACTCACATATACACGCTGAAACAGAGGAAACACAGGAAAATATCCTTGAAAATACAACGACACCAGAACCCCTTTCTTATCAGGAATATGAAGAAATAACCAAAGTCCTTGAAACTACTGCACAGAAAACTAAAAATGCCCTTGATGCCGAAGTTGAAAATATCACTTCCCACTATACGGTTGCCGAAATACCTATAATAGAACAAGAAACCACATTTGTAGAACCCAATCTTAACAACCCCGACGTGCATTCCTTTCATCTAACTGACACAAATTTTATACATGATGAACCTGACTACATTACACCATTTTATCCTGAAAATAGTCTTTTTGAAAACGCAAACCTTACTTATCTTGAAAATACTACATTAACAGAACATTCAGAACAGGGTAGGTTCACTTTTACACCGCTTGAAGAACTTGCTCAAAGCAAAAAAGAAACATCACAACAAATTGATATTGAAGATTTTAACCATACACAAAACCTCCCTACTGAAAAATTTATATTTTCTGATAATAAAAAATCTATAACTTTGCCTATCCATACAAGTATGCAGACAGAATTATCCAACCCCATAGATTATCAACCTACGGATATACAAAAAATCACCGAGAGTATTTCCTTAGAAGCACCTGCTATGAATGCGTTGCTTAAAAATGCCGTAAGAACCATCATGCAGCGCAAAGGAATACAGGAAATTACCCCTGAAACTCTACCCCTCATAAAAGATGATTTGAGTTTGGTACTGGAAGCCTCCGGAAGCAACCTGAGTACTATGGTAGGTGATGTCCTGCAAATTAAGAAAATTGTAAATGACAAAGTAAATGAACGCAGAGATAAAATCAATGAATACAAAAATGAACTTACTCAAAAAATTAGTCAATTACTAACCCAAGTGCGTCATTTAGAAAGTGAAGTGAGTAAATTAGACAATATCATCTACACAGATATAGAAGAACTTACCAAAATCAACAAAACGCTGGATACTTACCAGATGCTTCTTGCAAGTATATCTGAACAAAAATTTAACTTTGAATAAGGCAATGTAAAAATTGCAATGAATGAACAGACAGAATATGAAGAGATTATTGTTGGCAGGGATTACAGCCGTATCGCGTATTTTCTGCTTGCCACAGGTTTGATTACGGGCAGCATCTATTTGTACAAAAATTTTAAGCCTTTCAGAACCGAAAAAAGAATTATTACAGAAACCATAAAAAAAGAAGTTTCTGTTCCTCATAAAGATACTACACAGAAACATTTTATTCCAAAACAAGAAATTGTCGTTTATTTTGGATACAACCAATATGTTCTGTCAGAAACTGAAAAACAAAAACTGCAAAACTTACCTAATTCCATACAAAATATCGCTGTACACGGTTATACAGACAGTGACGGAAATCCTGAATACAATAAAAAACTCTCTCTTAAACGTATAGAACATGCTGTCCAAAGCATAATACAAAAATATCCTAATATGCAGAATATACGCATTACCCCCGCAGGAGAAGAAAACCTCGTAATAGAAAATAACCAAGAAAACAAAGCAAAATCCCGTAGAGTAGAAATAAAAATACAATAAAGGTAAATAAAATCTGTGCTAAACAATGAGTTAAAAATCCTTATCTTTGTTTTGTAAAAGCATGAAATATTTTTTATCCATAATCAGAACCATTTTGTTGTTTTTTATTTGTTTTTACATAACTCTGATGTTTTCACAAAATAATACAGTAAATCAAGTATATAAACTGTATCTACAAGGTAACTTTGAACAAGCAAAAAAAGGATTAGACGAACTCCTTGCACAACAACCCAATAACCCCGAATGGCTATGGAAGCGTGCTATGTGCAGTTTAGAAAATAATCCATCAGAAAGTATCCCTTTCTTTGAAAAATGTGCTTCCATTCGGCCAGATTATCACCCTTTGCTATTCTGGTATCTTGGACAGTGTTATACAGGCACACAGAATTACGAAAAAGCCATAAATGCTTACGAAAAGTACAAGCCCAACAACCCGCTCAAAGCAGAACAAGCTATAAAACAAGTTCAGATAATACAAACCTACATACAAAATCCCGTTCAGGTTGAGATAAAACTCTTGGATACTGCAAAAATAAACACGATTTATGATGAATACGCACCTTTTTTCTTTGAAAATAAACTTGCCTTTACCCGAAATGTAGAACAGCAAGAAGATATTTATTATATTGATAATGACACTCTCAAAAAATTGTTTTCAAATACTACAAATAACATAAAAATACAACGCAGTATGCCCCACTATGTACAAAATACGCTTTACTTTTATTATTGTGCTGATGCTAATACAAATGGCGATATTTATACTCAAACTTATCAAAATAATTCATGGAATACACCACAAAAATTACCTGACGGTATAAATTCTCCTTATTGGGAAACAGCACCTGCCCTTAACTTTACTCAAACTTTACTCATTTTTGCATCAGATAGACCTAACGGCTATGGAAAGAGTGATTTGTATTTTTCTGTAAAAGACAGTACAGGTAAATGGACACCCGCACAAAATATGGGCAGTACTCTAAATACAAAAGATGATGAAACTAATCCATATCTTACTCCTGATGGTAAAACTTTATATTTTATTTCAAATGGACATCAAACCCTAGGCGGCTTTGATATTTTTGTTAGTCATTATGAAAATGGAAACTGGTCTAAACCCCAAAATCTCGGCTATCCTATCAACACTATCTATAACGAATTGAACTACTACATTATAGATTCTCTACATGCTTATATTGCTTCTGACCGCATATGTAACGAGTTTTCTAAAAACAACGTTAATATTTACTCTGTGCAATATCCTGTAAGAAAAAAAGCTGAAAGAAATTTTGCAGATGTATTTATACAAGCTAAAAACCCAAAAGGAGATGTTATACCTTTTTCTATTGATAATCAAGAAAATGTAAAAAAAGACACTCTTCCTAACCACATACAGCATCTTGTCTTACCGAAGAATAGTAGTCTTTATATTACTTTGTCTGCCAAAGGACACTTGTCTCAAAATATAACTATTTTGACCACACAACAAGATACTTTATTTCTATATCCTGTTTTAGAACCACTTCAAACACAAAAAAACTATGTACTAAATAACATCTATTTCAAACTCAATTCCAGCGAACTTGAACCCGAATCTTATCCTGCTATAGATGCTATTTTTTCAATGTTACAAGCAAATCCCCAGACACGCATACAAATTAATGGACATACCGACAACACAGGTAATGCAAATAAAAACCTTGCGCTCTCCGAAGCTCGTGCAAACAGTGTAGCACAGTACTTAATCAACAAAAAAATAGATAAAAATCGCATTATTATCAAAGGATTTGGAAGCCAAAAACCCATAGCAGACAATTCTACCGACGAAGGAAGGTACAAAAATAGACGCGTAGAATTTCAAATTATTGAATGATATTCTAAAAATTCGCATTTTTGCAATAATGATAGAAATCAGAAAAGTAGCTCGTCATGAATTATCACAAGTATTAGATTTGGTAAAACAGCTAGCTTTGTTTGAAAAAGCCCCGCAGGAAGTTACAGTAACCCTTGAAGAATACGAAAGAGATTTTGAAGACAACATATTTGATGCACTTGTAGCTTTGGATAATCAAAAAGTGATAGGTATAGCGTTATATTACATTGGTTATTCTACTTGGAAAGGTAAAATGCTCTATTTAGATGATTTTTTTGTACTCCCTGAATACAGAAATCAAAAAATAGGAGAAAAACTTTTTAACGTTATCATAGAAGAAGCCAAAGAACAACAATGTAACCTTATCAAATGGCAAGTATTAGACTGGAATACCGAAGCGCAACGTTTTTATCAGAAATATAACGCCATTATAGAAAAAGAATGGTGGAACGGTAAAATTATTCTGCTATAACCTCGCTCATTTTTTCTAACTGTTTTTTATAGAATAAATTCTTATTTTTGTGTATGCAAAAGTTTGTTTTTTTATGTTTGTGGGTATTTTTATCTTGTGTAATACTCTTTGCACAAAATGATGTAAATGAAAAAAGTACTCTCAATGATATTCTAGAACAATCTACTAATGACGGTGATGATAACAGCGCCGTAGACTATGAACAACTTACACTTTTGCTGTTAGATTTACGCAAAAATCCTACTAATCTTAATGATATCAAAGAAGATATTTTGCTTCAACTACCAGGTATGAATAGCATACTTGTCAATAACCTTCGTAGATACATTCAACAAAATGGCAAATTAACCTCTGTGTTTGAATTACAAGCTGTACCTGGTTTTGATTTAGATATTATCAGCCGCATAGAACCTTATATCACTGTAAAAGAAAGCTCTGTATATGACATAAATCCAAATGAAAAAGCCTTTCCAAGACCGAATATTCGCAACATTCCCAAAGATTTACATTATGAACTCATAGCAAGAAGCATTCGTATTTTAGAAAAACAAGAAGGTTATATTAGAACATCAGGGAATCGTTATCTTGGTGACCCATGGCGGCAGTACTTTCGTTTCAGAGGAATGTATAGGAATAATGTTTCTTTTGGAATAGTAGCAGAGAAAGATGCAGGAGAACAATTTTTATGGCAACCTAATCAAAAAATGTATGGTGCAGATTTTATCTCTGCACACTTTCATATACGTGATTTTGGTAGAATAAAAGCACTTTCTATCGGAGATTATACCCTTAATATCGGTCAGGGTTTAGTTTTTTGGAACGGATTAGCATTTGGTAAAGGTGTAGAAACCATTAACGTTGTTAAGCGAAATGGCAGAGGAATATTACCGTATCGTTCTGTAAATGAATATATGTTTGCTCGCGGAGTAGCTACTACTATGGCTATTACAAAGCGTATTGAAGTTACTGCATTTTATTCCAATCGCAATCTTGATGCATCGGTAGCGCTTACAGATGCTTTATCAGAAGAAATTTTAGCTTTTTCAACAATTAACCTTGCAGGCTTACATAGAACAGAAACCGAGTTAAGTAAAAAAAATAATGTTAATGAACAAATAGCAGGGAGTCGTGTGGCTTATCAGAAGCATAATTTTAAGGCAGGCTGTACAGGATATTATCAGCAGTTTAACAGACCTTTTGTTGTATCTACTAACGGATACAAGAGATATGAATTTTCTGATAAAACAAATGCTGTTCTTGGGGCAGATTATGATTATACCTTTGAGAACATGAATTTTTTTGGTGAGGTAGCTATGAGTAAAAATCAAAAATTTGCTACGATACAAGGCGCACTGATAAGTTTAGACCCAAAAGTAGATGCAGCCGTGCTATTTCGCTATTTAGATAAAAGTTTTCATAATACGAATGGAAATGTATTTGCAGAACGCCGTTTTGACCTTAATAATGAAACAGGAATTTATACAGGAATTAAAATAAAACCTACTTCAAAGTGGTTATTAAGTAGTTATTATGACAAATTTTGGTTTTCTCAATGGCGTTATGATGTATCTATGCCATCAGAAGGTAGCCGTTTTTTAGCACAGATAGATTATTCTTTTTCTAGGCAAAATCTTGTTTCTTTACGGTACAGGCATAACTTTAAGCAAAAAAATGCAGATAATCCTATTTCTACTCAAAACTTGAAGTATATTGATAATTTTTATACAGATTATTTTCGTTTAGATAACCGCATTCAACTTACACAAACATTAGAAAGTCATACGCGTATAGAATTTTCATGGTATAAAGACGATATAAAGAAAATTTACCCAGGATTGTTGATTTTACAAGATTTGAACTTCAAAGTATGGAAAAATAAATTAGAATTTACAGGTAGGTATGCTATTTTTGATGCTAAAAATTACGAGTCTCGCATTTATGCATACGAAAACGATATTTTAGGACTGTATACCATTCCTGCATACAGTGGTGTAGGTACGCGTACATATGTTATGGTACGTTGGGTGCTTACAGATAAGATAGATTTCTGGGCAAGATATTCTAATACACTCTATACAGATAGAGATAGTGTAGGGTCATATTTAGATGAAAGCAAAGGGAATATACGCTCTGATATTAAACTACAACTGAGAATTACGTTTTAAGAGAAAATAGTTTGCAAAAAATTAGTTTGAACAGGCGAGCTTTCAGCTTGCTCATTGAGCAGGATTCAACATCTACACATCTAAAACTGATATTAAAATTAAAAAATGCAATGATGAACTACACCATTGCATTAAAGAGAAAGAAGCGGTAAAATCAGTTACCAAGCATTTTTTTGGCATCTACCCATTGGTCAAACTGCTCATTAGTAAGTAAATTAAGTTCAAGAGCGGCTTCGCGCAGCGTTTTATTTTCTTTATGGGCTTTTTTGGCAATTTTTGCGGCATTTTCGTACCCTATATGTGGATTAAGTGCGGTTACCAGCATAAGTGAGTTTTCAAGATGTTTTTGTATCATAGGATAATTAGGTTCTATACCTACGGCACAATGTTCATTAAAGCTACTGCAAGCATCACCTAAAAGACGTGCAGAAGTAAGGATATTGTAAATAATCATAGGTTTGAACACGTTTAGTTCAAAATGTCCGTTCATGCCGCCTACGGTCACAGCCATATCATTACCAATGACTTGCGCGCATACCATAGTCATGGCTTCGGCTTGGGTAGGATTTACTTTACCGGGCATAATAGAAGAACCAGGTTCATTTTCAGGGATAAGAATCTCTGCAAAACCGCTACGAGGTCCGGAAGCTAATAAACGAATATCATTAGCGATTTTCATGAGTGCTACGGCAGTAGTTTTGAAAGCACCTGAAAGTTCTACCATAGCATCATGGCTGGCTAAGGCTTCAAATTTATTTTCTGCGGTACGGAAAGGTAAACCTGTAAACTCTGCTATTTTTTGCGCTACTTTTTCTGCGTATCCTTTGGGTGCATTTAAACCTGTACCTACGGCAGTACCACCGAGTGCTAATTCTGCAACATGTTCTAATGCTTTTTCAATAGCTTTTACCGCATGGTCAAGTTGGGATACATATCCTGAAAATTCTTGTCCAAGCGTAAGGGGAGTAGCGTCCATGAGGTGTGTTCTACCAATTTTTACTATATCCTTAAAAGATTCAGATTTTTGGGCAAGGGTATCTCTGAGGGCTTTTATCATAGGAATAGTGTGTTTTACAACTATCTGATAAGCGGCAATGTGCATAGCGGTAGGAAAAGTATCATTAGAACTTTGCGATTTATTAACATCATCATTAGGGTGTAAAATCTTTTTTTCATCAGTAAGTTTGCCACCTGAGAGCACATGTGCGCGATAAGCTATAACTTCATTTACGTTCATGTTACTTTGTGTGCCTGAACCTGTTTGCCATATTACAAGTGGAAATTCATCATCTAATTTACCTTGTAAAATTTCATCACAAACTTTGCTTATCCATTCCATTTTTTCTTTGGATAATACACCAAGTTCATAATTCGTTATAGCGGCGGCTTTTTTGAGAATAGCAAACGCATAAATCACTTCTTTGGGCATACGATGTCCGAGTGATAAGCCAATGCTGAAATTCTGAGTAGAACGTTGCGTTTGTGCACCCCAGTAGCGATGAGCAGGGACTTCAACAGGCCCCATGGTATCTTTTTCTATACGATATTCCATATACACTTGATTTGTGTTCAAATATACTTTATTTTTTTCAATGTAAAAGTATGTTGCTTTACTATTTAGTTTTGAGTGTTTGTTATTTTACTTTTATGAAGTTCTTATTCTTTCTAAAAAAACCGCAGTAGCTACTGCAACGTTCAAAGATTCTGCTTTGCCTATACGAGGAATAGTAACAGAAACCGCATGAGGTAATTTATTTTGAATACCTTTACTTTCATTGCCCATTTGTAAAATAAAAGGTTCTTGAAAAGTAATCTGTTCAATAGGTATTCCTTGTAAATCGGCTATATATACGTTTGAAGCATTTTGAGGTATCTCCTCAACAGTAATACAATTTACTCGCAAAAACGACCCCATGCTTGCTTGTAAGGTTTTTGGATTGTAAATATCTACGCAATCGGGGGTAAGTAGAATCTGCGGTATGCCGTACCAATCGCAAGTACGAATAATAGTGCCTAAATTACCTGGGTCACGTATGCTTTCTAAAAATAACGCATTTTGTAAAGGATTATATTCTGATACAGTAGGTATACGCATGAGTGCCATAATTTTTGGAAAAACTTGCATTTGAGTAAGTTGTTTGCTTTGTGCAGAAGTAAGCACATAAATAGGAACAGAATGCGGTAAAGTATATTGAGGAACATAATTTTCTGTAACATAGATAGCTTTTATCCAAGAAAGTCCATCTTGTATAATCTCTTGAATAATTTTATCTCCTTCTATGAGGAATTCCTGTCGGGCATAGCGATATTTGCTCAAATGCAGTTTTTTTAGTTCTTTACATTGATTTTGACTAATTCTGTTCATGATTGAGTGTGTTTATCTCAAATATCTCACCTTTGGCAGGAATCTGTACATTTGGAAAATTATGTTTTTTTAATAGTTCCTTAAAGGTAAGTTGTTCTTGATATTCACCATGTACTAAAAACACACCTTTAAGAAGGTTTTTATCTTGTGTATCTATAAATTTTAGAAGTTCGGATTGGTCTGCATGAGCAGAGAAAGCATCAATTTGTTCTGTATGGGCAAGAATAGGAATAGTATCTCCGAATATTTCTAACTGTGGTGGGTCTTTTTTCAAAATTTTTGAACCGAGAGTATTCTCTGCACAAAAACCTACAATGAGAATTGTGTTTTCAGGTTTAGCAAGGTTGTTTTTGAGATGGTGCATTACTCTACCCCCATCGCCCATACCTGAAGCGCTAATAATTACACAAGGTCCTTCTAATTTATTAAGTTGTTTACTTTCTTCTTTGGTTGCTACATAAGTAAGCCTGTCAAATTCAAATGGATTATGATTTTGGTTAAAATATGCTATTACCTCGTCATCAAAACAATCAGAGTATTTAATAAACACGTTTTGAGTTAAATCTGTAGCTAATGGACTGTCTACATAGACAGGCACATGTTGTAATTTACCTATACGACTGAGTTTTTCAAATGCAAATACCACAGCTTGGGTTCTATCTAAACTAAAAGCAGGAATGATAAGTTTAGCTTTGCGTTGTATGCAGGTTTCATTAAATATACGAAGTAAAGCCTCTTCGGCAGTTTCTTTACGGGAGTGCATTCTTGCGCCATAGGTAGACTCTATTATAAGATAATCTACCTGTGGCATAGGTACAGGGTCACGCAATACTAAACGGTTTTCTGTGCCAATATCTCCTGTAAAACCAATACGAGTAGTTTTTTCATTTTCTCTAATCTCTAGAGTAACACTGGCTGAACCCAGGATATGCCCTGCATCTGTGAACATAAACTTTACCTGTGGGTGCAAGGTATACCATTTATTGTAATGGGCGGTGTGAAAAAGTTCTAAGGTATTACGTACATCTTCTTGGGAATACAAAGGTTGCAAAGGAGTTTTATTGTTTTTTGCTTTTCTTTTTTTTGCATCATTTTCGTTGATATTGGCACTATCTGTAAGAATGTAAGCGCATAAATCAAAAGTGGCGGGAGTAGAGATAATTTTACCTCTGAAGCCTTGTTTTACAAGATTAGGGATATTCCCTGCATGGTCTGCATGGGCGTGGCTAAGTATAACCACGTCAATTTGGCTAGCATCAAAAGGAAAAGATTTATTTTTTACATAAAGCTCTTCTTTTACACCTTGATAAAGACCACATTCTAATAATATCTTAAAACCGTCGGCGAGTTCAATTAAGTGCATGCTCCCCGTAATTTCACGGGCAGCACCCCAAAAGGTTATCTTCATATTGTTTTCTAAAATAAAAGTAAAAACTGTTTCTATAGGGTTTTAATAATGTTTTTTGCAAAGATAAACAAACAAAGACTTTATGCAAAAAATTTTGTTTATAGTAATCAGCAGGATACTGAATATATACTGAAAAACCGCAACAAATTGTTGCGGTTTAATAAAAACTTCGTTTTTTATTTTGTTAAATATTCGGTACTGTGAGGGTTAATTCAGAATTAAAAATTAGGTTTTCTTTTTTCAAGGAATGCGCTTACCCCTTCTTTGAAGTCATTGTGTGTAAAACACTGTCCAAAGTTTTTAACTTCTTCTTCAAAACCATTTTTATTCCTGTCAAAATAAGCATTTACGCTTTTTATAGAAAGATACACTGCATTCGGACTTTGAGCATGTATTTTAGCTAAAATTTCTTTACATTTATTGAGTAATTCGTTCTGAGGCACAACATAGTTTACCAATCCAAGTGTGTAAGCATCGTTAGCGCTTATCATATCAGTAGTTAAGATAAGTTCTAAGGCTTTTGTTTTTCCTATGTACTGTACTAATCTTTGTGTACCACCGTATCCGGGGATAAGTCCTAATTTTACTTCGGGCTGTCCGAATTTGGCATTTTCAGAAGCTACACGAAGATGGCATGCCATAGCTAATTCACACCCTCCACCCAAAGCGAAACCGTTTACAGCGGCAATTACGGGTTTAGGAGAATTTTCTATCATGCCAAAAATAACATGACCATTATTGGCTAAATTAGACGCCTGCTGTGCGTCAAGCCCTACAAATTCCTGAATATCTGCGCCTGCGGCAAAGGCTTTTTCGCCTGAACCTGTAATGATTACAGATTTTACCTCTGTATTTGCCAAAGCCTGAGTAAAAGCATTTCTTAAATCTGTAAGCAAAGCCTGATTTAAGGCATTGAGCTTGTCAGGACGATTTAAGGTAATAATACAAATGTTGTTTTCTACGGATACTAATAATGTCTGATACATACTGCAAATCAAGTAATTTTTTGTCAACAAGACAAAAAACTGTGTAAATATTAGAATTTCAGAATTCGGATTATCAACTTCGGATTTGTAGATTCGGTCATTGAGTAGAACGCAGTTCGTACTGAAATGACCTTGTTTTAGAATTTCGGATTTTGAAAGGATTTAAATAACCTTAACTAACTTAACAAGCTCATCTTTGTAGTTTTTACCTATTGGAATATTGTGATTCTGGATATATACGTGTCCGTCTTCAATCTTTGTAATTTTATTGATAGCTACAATATAAGAACGGTGTACTCTACAAAATTGTGGATAAGGCAATAAGTCTGCAAAACGTTTGAGTAAAGCACTTGCTAGTACGCGTTTTTCTTCTAATACTATGGTAGTATAGTTATCAAAGGCTTCCAAATAGAGAATATCTTGAACTTTTATGCTCATCATGCGTCCCCTGTCGCGTACAAAAAATACACCTTCAATATCAAAGCGATTTTCCTGTGGTGTAGAGGTTTCCTGCTCTGTGTCATTGTTCTGTTCTTGTTCTAAAAAGAGAATGTATTTGTTGTTTTGTGTAGGCATTTCAGAAACAAAAATTTTAATTTTTTCTTCCAGATTGTACCATGCGGGTTCAGGTCTGTTAAGAAAAGAAAGAATATTCGGAATAAAGGCTGTGATTTTCTTATCTGTCAGATTTTCCTGTTTAAGCAGTTTAAGGGCATGGGTATTAAAAAACACAATATTGAGTTCATAATCAAAAATGACTATTCCTTTATCAAAATAAAGATTAAGGATAGATTTGTAATCGTCCTGGTGGTGAAGGTTTTTATGTTTTTGCAGGGCAATTTCAATGGCAAACTGTAAATCTGTATCTTTGAAAGGCTTGGTCAGGTAGCCAAAAGGCTGGGTTTTTATAGCTTCCTGAAAGGTTTTGCTGTCCGCAAAAGCAGTAACAAAAATAATAGGAATATCATACTGCTGATGCAGTTCTTTTGCAGTTTCAATACCATTTTTATCTCCTTTGATATGAATATCCATAAGAAGCAGGTCAGGCTGTGTATGAGAAAGAAAACCGAGTAAATCCTGATAGTTATCTGCTGTACCGAGTACCTGATAGCCCATCTGGGAAAGCCTGAGTTCCATATCCATAGCGATAGCAAACTCATCTTCTACAATAAAAACTTTAATTGCCATAGCAAAAGCAGGTAAATTGAATTGAATATACAAATATAAGTTTTATTTTTTTGAAGCAAACATGAACATTTAAATCTGCTTGCTATGAGCACAAAGTGATACTCATTTTATTATCAATTTAAGCAAGCCAAAAACAATAAGAATATCATAAATGGCATGTGTCCAGGCGGCAATACCAAATCCTCTTAACAAAAATATAATCCCCAGCACTATACCTGCCCCCATTCTAAATAAAAAAGAATTCCATGTAAATATATCTCCTCCTGTACCTATGTAATGTATGTATGAAAAAGTTGCGGCAGATATGATAAAAATAATAAATTTAGTCCCGTACATTTTCTTTTCAGGATACATATTGTCTAACAAAACAAAAGGAAATCCTAAAAAAAGAAACCTAAAAAAGAACTCTTCGTAAAATCCTGCCCCAAGACATAAAGCAAATTGTGTGACAGCGTCTGGTTCAGAGTCAAATATAATAAGTTTATGTCCAAAAAACGCAAAATTAACAAGAGGTGCTAGCATGAAAGCATATAGCAAAGATTCTATGGTCATACCAAGAATATATCGTTTTTTTATGGTTATTCCCTGTTTTCTATCTCGCTGAACTGTAAAAATACATAACGCAAGGATAAGTACTCCCACTATAATAGTACCCCAGAAACCTAATAGACTTGCAAATTCTTGCACCCAGTTCGCAACTCCGTTAATAACAGAAGATTGTTGTACGCGTATTAGCACTTCGTAACCTATCAGCAAAGGAAGTGCAGATAATAAAGAATAAGAAGCCTTTTTAGTAGCTTTAAAGTAACCTAATTTTATTTCTTTTGGTGTTTCTGGTTTAGGTTTAAAGAAGAAATTTTCATTACTGTACATATTTTATTTCTACATTAAATTCTTTTTCAGTGGATTTTAACATCTCTGCCACAGCAGGAGTAATTTTAAGCAAATAATCCGTGAGTTTGGGGTCATTGGCTTCTATACGGGCATATACACTTTTTTTATTGGTGGGATTGATAATAGTAATAATGGTGCCTATTTTAATCTCTTTATGGATAGCTCCAAAACTATCTGCTTTTAATAAGCTGTCTGTTACTAATGCTTTACCTGTTTCTATTTTTTTCTGATAGGGTTTGACAAATACTTCATTTACAACATCTTTTTTTCCTGTTTCATCTTGGGCTACTACCTTAATCTGCGGATTAGGATTGTCAAAAGCAGGATTAACGGGTGTAACGGTGGTATTGTTATTATTATTTGTACTCTTTTGTCCGTCTGAATATCCTACAATAAGTTTTTGTCCTATTTGTAAAACAGGGGTTTGGGTAAAACCATTCCATGCGTACATTTTTTGCAAGGAAACACCATGCCTCTGAGCAATACCCCCAGGAGTATCCCCGGATTTAACTGTATAGTAAACAGGCTGTAAAGGAGTTTTTACCACATTGTTTCCTGTGTTCTGATTAGCATTTCCGCGGGGAATGTTCAGAATTTGTCCTATGTTGAGTTTGTCCAAGTCTGTATCGGGATTTACTTCTTTTATAGCCGCAAGCGAAGTACCATATTTTTGTGCTAAACCTGAAACCGTATTACCTTGTTCTATTTTATACAAAATACAGCGCTTACCTGCAATTATTTTCTGACCCACAGAGTCTCTGGGCGTGTACGCATAACTGAATAAGGCTGTAATCATACAAAAATATACTATACACAAACGAATCATAATACAAAGATACATTATTTTCAACTTTAAAGACAGAAGTCTGCAATTATTTCATCACTCTTTTATGAGGTTTGTGTATAAGAAATACCTTATTCTTCGTAAAAAACAATAAAAAATCCCGTGCATCTAACCGTGTTTTTTCGTATTTTTGCTTTATATTTATGCGGAAAATTAGCATAATTGTTTTCTTTTGGTGCAGTATAACCTGTTTTTTATATTCTCAAACCGAAGCCGAGGGGTTAAAAATAGGCGATAAAGCCCCTCAATTTGTGGCAGTGGACAATCATGCTATGCCTGTATATCTTAATCGTTTGCTTAAACAAGGTCCTGTTGTACTAATGTTTTATCATGGAAGCTGGTCAAATTCTGCTCTGATACAGTTAAGAAATTTGCAGGATTCTTTACGTATGATTTATGAAATGGGAGGTGAAGTGATTGCTATTACCACAGAAAGCATGGAAAACGTGATTAAAATAAGTAGAAAAATGGAGATGCGATTTCCGATTATATCAGATAAAAACCGTATGATTAGCCTGCGGTACAAAGTAGGTAAAAATATGGAAACCAACAAAGTAGATGAGTACAAAAAGAGAGGCTATGATATTAAAAAAATGACCGCAGACAGTACAACTTTTGTGTCCATGCCTGCAACGTACATTATAGGACAAGACGGTATCATTAAAGCGGCTTTTGTCAGTAAAGAATACGAGATTACCCCAAGTATCAATTATATTATTGCTAAACTGATGGAAGAAGGATTTAAACCTCGTAAAAGAGAACTTGAAGATAATGACGGATAAGAGTATTCAAATCTAATCCGCGTATTCATACTCAAATTCGTTGTAACCTATTACTCTGTCTGTTTTATCTTTTTTGGTAGCTTCGATTTCATCACCAAATTCGTTATACTTATAATTCCACTTGAAATAAAGCGTTTTTTCATCGCTGAAATAATCATATTCTAATTCATTGCCTTTGGCATCATACTTTATTACTATTTTGAAACGGATATTGCCATCTCCTCTGTAACTTACTTCTTCTGTGTTTCTTCCTTTGGCATCATACTTAAACGTAGATTTCCATTCTAATGAACCGTCAGCGGCGTAGTCTTCTTTGGCTATTTCATGTCCTTGTTCATCATATTTGAATTTCCATGTAAAACTGACTTTTCCGTCTGCCTTTACTTCAGAAGTTTCAGTTAACTGACCTTTTTCATTATAGATATAAATTGTTTTATACCAAGGTTTACCATTGGCACGGGTATAGGCTTCTTCAATAATCTGGTTTTTATCATTATATTTGGATTTCATACGATATTCCAAAATGTCCTCATCATTATATTTCATAGTTTCCTGTAATAGTCCCTTGCTATCATAGCTATAAACAGTGCGAGAAAACTGCATACCATCACGTTTATAGATAATTTGTTCTACTAAACGGGAAAGACTGTCATATTTGCTGTTCATAAACAAAACTTTACTTTCTTTTTCTACATATCCATCACTATTTATTCTGAAATCATACTGATATACATTACGAACTTTTTTGTTACTGTGTGTGTGCGAAATCTGTGCATAAGAAACAATGTAAAAACACTCAATAAATACAAAGAAAACCAAGACTATATATTTCATATCAAATAAAATTTTGTTCTAAGCAAAACAAAAATAATATGTTTGTTACAAATATGCAATATTTTGTATGTATATTCATACCAATAAGACATAAATCTTGCATTTAAAGCAGTGAAGGTAAAATTTTCTTGGATAGACTGATACATTTTTATTTAATTTGCATCATTATTTTAAGTTATGAAACACCTATTTGTTGTATTATTATCAGTTCTTTGTTTTGTTATTTTACCTTTTAATCAGGTTATAGCACATGCTTCCGCAAAATATACTTCTACACCCAAAAGGGCAGAAGTAGAAAAAAAGGTTCATTCAAAAGCCTTCAAAATCTGGAAAGTTCAAAAGAAAAGACACAGCAATCCTGCTCCAATATTTCTGATTATTGCTTTGGTAGCCGCGGCGGGTGCTGTAGCGGTTTATTTTCTTACTCCAATGGTAGTTGTAGCCGCTGTGCTCGGTGCAATTGCATTTATTGCATTTATTCTATATTTTGTTTATTCAGGTGCAAACTAGTGCAAAAACGTTTTTTATTTTAATTTTAGGCATTGTTTTGATTATACGATGCCTATTTGTTTTTTACATTATACAGCACCAGCTGTACGCGTGGGACGACAGTTATCAGTATTTGCAAATAGCCAAAAATTTACCTAATTTCTCACAAATGAGCATTCCCCCTTACGTACCTGACTTACAAAGAATGCCTTTGTACCCTGTTTTTTTATGGCTTTGTAGACTTAATCCTATTCTTATTCTTTTTGTTCAGATGCTTGTCCAAAGTGCAACAGCATGGTATATCTATAAAATACTGGGTAATTACACAAAATATGCCCTCTACATTGCTTTTGCTTATTGGCTTATGCCCATTAGCATTTTATTTTCTAATCTTGTACTTACAGAATGTCTATTTGTTTTTTTTATGGTAGCAAGTTTTTATCACATCAAGCAAGAAAAATGGATAATCGCAAATATTTTACTTACGGCAAGTATCTTCACCCGACCTAACAGCATTTTAATACTATTTTTCTTATTAGTTTTAGGCTTTGTTTATACATGGAAAAAAAAGACTTCAAAAAAACTTGTTATTCAATTTTTTACAGGATTAACCATAAGTTTTATTTGTATACTCGGTTGGGTGTATAGAAATTATACTATTTGTCAGGAGTGGAAACTTTCTCTATTAAGAGATAATACCTTAATTCATGGAAGATTAGGAGGGCTTTTATGCTATCAAAAAAAATTACCTTATACAGATGATAATCTAGTTTGTCAATCAGAAGCGTATCTCATTCAACATAAAGTTAATCCACTAAAAAAGTATTACACTGACATACACAGGCAAGAAACAGAAATATACACTCAAAAAGCACACAATATTGCATATAACTATATTCTACAAAACTTTTTTAGCTATACTTTATTTCAGTTCGATTGTGCTTTTGAACTGTACAAAGGAATGGGATATAAGTCATGGCTAAGTATTACTGAAAACAAGTTTTTAAGTGCTTTTTTAGCTTTTTTACAGGTGATATACACCTTAATTTGTGTATTTGTTCTTTTTCGTACTATTGTAAAAATAAGAAAATTAGATTGTATGCAACTCATTGTTTTGTGTAGTGTATTAGTCATGATAATTTTAGCTTTATTACCTTATGCGGATACGCGTTATCGCTTTCCAATAGATAGCCTAATTTTTTTACTCTATGTACGCCCGTAAAAATAAACCGATATTGTTTGTATCTTTGCCAAGTATTCTATTTCAAGTTAAAATATGCTTACTCACACGCGTAAAGTCTTTTTTATTCTTTCAAATATCGTAGCACTGAGTTTTTTTATAGTTTCTTGTAGTAAATGCAATAAAAGTAACGAAGAAAAACGCCAAGAAAAAATCAAAAAAGACCTTGTTTCTCAAAAAGATAGTGTAAAAGTAACGGTTAATAATTTTCATTTAGCAATGGACAGTGTATATTTTTTATGGAAAAAAGATACTACTCAATCACCCCTCGCACTCATAAAAAAGCATCTTGTTCCTAAATATGAACGTTTTATTGTAAAATACATCAATCTTGGCAAGCCCATAGACAGCACAGATGCTCGTTGGTTAATGACGTTCCAAAGCTATAAACACCCTAATCCAAGTTGTGATATTAGTCCGTTGAATATTGTTTTGAGAAGGTTACTTCGTACCAAAGACAAATACGCGTTTGAAAATATCGGTTTGAAGAAATTGGACAGTGCCTTAAAAAAACTTCCGCTCAACTGTGCAGAAGTACAAAAAACAAGGTTTTACCTTGCGCAATTCTTTAAGACAAAAGACAGCCAATCATTAGAAAAACTTATTTTCTCTCTTCAAGAATTAAGTGGTATTTTTGATTGGCAATATCTGTATGCAAGCATAGATAAAACATGGAAAAACCATGATATTAAACAAACTATGCTTCCTATTGCTAAAAGGTATCATTATTTTTATCCAAATAAGCAACTACCGCCAATTATTTTGTTTGTATCCAGTTTAGAAAAAGATGCAGAGGTAGTAGTAGATACAAGTTTTATAGCTATTTCTATGGATTTTTGTCTTGGGGATACCTTCAAATTCTATCATAATGATAAGTTACCTGTATATTTACATCAAAGATTTAACCTTAAAGCCTATCCTTATACCGCAATGCGCCGTTTTGCAGGAACACATTTTTCTAAACCTGTTGATAAACAACCTGTATTTGCGGAGATTATGCTTAAAATGGGCGCAGCGGCTTATTTTACTAAAAATATGATAGAAAATGCAGAAGACACACTCATTTTTAGTTGTTCAAAAGCAAAATTGCAGTGGGCATATCAAAATGAGCCTTTTATATGGAAAGACATGTTAGGCAAACTCTATTCTAAAAATGCCACTGATTTTCGTAAATACGTAGAAACTGCACCTTTCACCAAAGGATATAGTGATAAATCACCTGGACAGTTAGCTATGTTTATTGGATACAGGATTGTGAGCAGTTATATGGAAAAACACCCCGAAGTAAATTTACCTACTCTAATGAAAACCCAAGACTGGCTGACTATTCTTAAAGAATCAGGATATGAACCGCAAAAACCTGCATAAAAACAGTTTTTTACATACAAATTTATGTTCTATCATAAAACAATTGTACCTTTAAGCTATGTTTGCATTTGAAGTATCAGGAAATACCAAGTTAAAAGGAGAGATATATCCACAGGGAGCAAAAAACGAAGCTCTGCAAATATTATGTGCGGTACTACTTACCCAAGAACCTGTAACTATACATAACGTTCCACAAATCAGAGATGTATTAAAGCTAATAGATTTGCTTGCTTTAATGGGAGTAGAAGTTAAAAAAATAGGTTCAAATAGTTATACATTTTGTGCAAAAGAAGTAGATTTAGAATATCTTGGCACAAAAGATTATGCAAAAAAAACGCAGGAATTACGCGGTTCTATTATGCTTATTGGACCGCTTTTAGCTCGTTTTGGTAAAGGATTTATTCCTAAACCCGGCGGTGATAAAATTGGACGTAGGCGTTTAGATACGCATTTTATTGGTTTTCAAAAACTTGGTGCAAAATTTAACTATGATTACAGTCAAGATGTGTATACTATTGAAGCTCAAAAATTACAAGGTGCATACATGCTTTTAGATGAAGCATCGGTTACGGGTACAGCTAATATCATTATGGCATCAGTATTAGCACAAGGTAAAACCACTATCTACAACGCCGCTTGCGAACCTTATATTCAACAATTATGCAACATGCTTAATCGTATGGGGGCTAAAATTTCAGGTATCGGTAGTAATCTATTAACCATTGAAGGAATAGATAGTTTAGGAGGAACTACCCACACATTGTTATCCGATATGATTGAAGTAGGTAGTTTTATCGGCATGGCAGCCATGACACAAAGCGAATTGACTATTAAAAATGCGAATATCTCACAACTTGGACAAATTCCTGATGTATTTCAACGTTTGGGAGTACAAATGGAGTTCAGAAATGACGATATTTACATTCCTGCACAAGAACTCTGTGAAATAGATACGTTTATTGATGGTTCTATTCTAACCATTTCTGACGCACCTTGGCCAGGATTCACACCTGATTTGTTAAGTATTGTATTAGTATTAGCTACACAATGCAAAGGAACAGTATTGATACACCAAAAAATGTTTGAAAGTCGTTTATTTTTTGTAGATAAACTGATAGATATGGGCGCACAGATTATTTTATGCGACCCCCACAGAGCTACCGTGATAGGACTAGCAAGACAGGCACAGTTACGAGGTATTTCTATGACCAGCCCTGATATACGCGCAGGAGTAGCTTTACTTATTGCGGCTATGTCTGCCAAGAGTAAAAGCACAATCTTTAACATTGACCAAATAGACCGAGGCTATGAACGTATAGATGAAAGATTAAATGCCCTTGGCGCTCAGATTAAACGTTTTGAGGTTCTCAATTAAAAAAAAATAGTGTTCATTAAACTTTGCACGATGTTTGCAGTCATAATTACAAATGTTTCTCACATAATTATGAAAAAAATATCATTTGCACTATTTCTTGCTTTTCTTGTTTCAGGAGTAATACTTACTTCCTGCCGTAAAAAAGAAAATGTCAAACAAACATTAGAAAGTATTCAAGCCGCCGAAGACAACGGCATGGTAGAATCCGAGTTTGACAATGCCAAAGATGCTGCTGACGCAGAAGCAGGAGCTACCCCAGGCGTAAAACGTACTACGGGAGTTCGTAGAATACTCATGGTTTTACCCCAAGACTCTGCTAAAACCTCAGTTACTGTAAGTGATTCTGGTTCTTACAAAAAAATAGAACTTAATTACGGTAATGACCCTGTTGCCTGCAATGACGGAAAATATCGTAAAGGTATGATTATCTATCGTGTGGATAGTGCTTTCTATAAAACAACCAATGCCAAAGCCTCTATGACCTTAGTAAATTATTTTGCAGGCTTTGACAAAAATAATCTTACTCAATTTACAGGCAGAAGAGAATTAACCAATAATGGAGCAAATTCATCAGGAGAGCCACAATTTACTTTATCCGTAACAGGAGCGAGTGCTATTACTACTAGTGGCACAATCTCATGGACATCCACCCGTATGATTACAAAAACTAAAGGTTATACCACACCACTCAATATATGGGATGATGAATATTCTGTAACAGGCACAGCATCTGGAGTAAATAGAAATGGTGAGGCTTTTACCGTGAATATCACTACACCTTTGTACAAAAAAATAAAACTCGGTTGTGCAAGTACTTTTGTTACAGGTATTTGGGAACTAACTATGACCAGCTCGGGTAAAAAAATGATACTCAATTATGATGCTTACGGAGATGGCGCCTGTGATAAAGTTGCCAAAGTAACTATCAATGGTAATGATAGAATTGTTGTAGTAAATTAAGTCATTGTATCTAAAAATATAGTCAAAGCAGCACAGAGAAAAAGATTTTCTGTGCTGTTTTTGTTATTTTTGTAGCTTAAATTTCTTAATTTTCTGAAAAATATGCATAAAAAACCCATTATTCTCTGTGTTGATGATGAAAAAATAGTATTGGATAGCTTATTAGAACAATTGGAAAATCACTTTTCACATATATTCAGTTTTGAGATGGCAGAAAGTGCAAAAGAAGCCATTGAAATTGTAGAAGATTGTGTAAGTCAAAATCAAGATATAGCTATTATCATCTCTGACCAACTTATGCCTGGCATGAAAGGTGATGAATTTATTATTTATGCACATAGAGTTATTCCTGATGCACTTAAAATACTGCTCACGGGTGAAGCCAATGTAGAAGCTATCAGTAACGTCATCAATCATGCACAACTGTACCGATATATTCCTAAACCTTGGGAAAAAACAGACTTTCTGCTTACTATTGAAGAAGCCTCTAAAAGTTATCTACAAAAAGCAGAACTTAAAGAATACAACAAACTACTCAAAAATCTCAATATAGCCTCACAAGAAATGTCCAGAGAAGTAAGCCTAGATGGTTTGCTGAAAAAATTTCTCTCTCTTGTAGTAGAAAACTCCTATTCCCAGAAAGGAATTGTTTTTACTAAAAAACAAGAAAAATTATGGTACAGAGCAGATTACTCAAAAAAACAAAAAGAAGTAAACGTATATGACTTTACAGACGAGTATATCATTACAAATGATGAAAAAGCCCCTTTTTCTATCATAGAATCCTGTTTTGAAAAAAAAGAAACTATACTCTACGCAAGTGATAAGGAAACTCTTGCTAATCATCCTTATATTCAAAAAAATAAAGTAAAATCATTTGTTGCTATTCCACTCATTAAACAGGGTAGAGTAGTTTCTGTATTGTATTTAGAACATACACAAAATAAAAATAACTTCACTCCAAAAATTCTTGAAGCCTTAGATGTGCTTGTATCTCAAGTCAGTATTTCATTAGATAATGTCCAACTGTATAATAATCTTGAAAAACGTGTAAAAGAACGTACCAAAGAAGTAGTAGCACAAAAAGAAATTATTGAAAGTCAAAATCAAGATATTATTGCTAGCATACGTTATGCACGCAGAATACAACAAAACATATTACCAAGCAACGAAGAAATTGAAAAAATTTTTACTGATTATTGTATTTTATATGAACCCAAAGACATTTTAAGCGGTGATTTTTATTGGTTCTCAGCACGCTATCATTATGCTTTTATAGCTGTGGTTGACTGTACAGGACATGGTGTACCAGGGGCTTTTATGTCCGTAATAGGACACACATTGCTTAATCAAATTATCAATGAAGAAGATATCTATGAACCTTCGGTTATTCTTCAAACTTTACATAAAAAGTTAGGTAAATTTCTCTCTCATTCAGAAAATTATTCTGAAAATACTCTTCGTGATGGTATGGATATAGCACTTGTTCGCTATGACCTTATAGATAAAAAAATTCACTTTGCAGGTGCAAAAAGACCACTTCTTTTTATTTCTAAAAATAGTGAATTGCATGAAATAAAAGGTTCGCACTGTACTATCGGAGGTGAAATAACCGCAGAAAATCCTGTATACGAACAGCATACGCTCTCTACACAAACAGGTGATAGATTTTTTATTTTCTCTGATGGGTACACAGACCAGTTTGACCACGAAGATAAAAAACGTTATTCCTATAAACAATTTAAAGAATTTTTGCTCACAAATAATACTTTACCCATAAAAGAACTTAAAAAGCTTTTAGAGAATGAGTGGCTAAAATGGCGCGGTTCAAATGAACAAACTGATGATATTTTAGTGATAGGCGTTCAAATTCCATAACCATAAAATAAAAAAGAAAAAATTCATACTCAAAGATGAGAGCATATTTAATCGCATAGTTTTCTTAAAATCTGCGTGTCTTGCATCTTTTCTTACAAGGTTAAACCAATACAAAAAATATATCAATACAGGTATCATAAATCCCTGAAAAAGAATGAATTTTGTTGTATCAAACAAGATAAAAAAACCAATATTTCCCAATAAAAACCAAATTGCAGTAAAATAAAATGTCCCGTTAACACCTAATTTGATGCTTAATGTTATATCTCCCCTCCTTTTATCCTCTTCATGCTGATAGATTTGCGTCATAGGGTAAGCCCCGCCCAGTAAAATAGAACTTAATACAGCAGGTAACCATATATTCCAAGAATATATTTCCTTTAATACATTTCCTTTTAGCCCTGAAACTACCATCAAATACGTTACAAAACCTTGAAATATAAATACTGTCAGCCAACCTAAAACGGCATATTTTTTTAGGCGTATTTTTGGGTGGCTGTATGCTTTGGACGCTAATCCGTATAAAAAAAGTAAACATACAAATTCTATCCCGAGCATAAAACCTAATTCTATTGCTAAAATATCCATAGAAAGAGCAATATACCATAGTTCTTTACTTACAGGTAAAGGTTTTTTTACTCCCCCAATGCTTCCTTCATCTTTATCATAATAACTATTATATCCATTACTTGCAGGATAGACCAAAAAATGTAAGATAAAAAATGTCAAAATAGCTCTACATAAAGGTGCGTCTGCTGTTTGGCTTAATGCAAACAGATACACGGGTAATAAAAATACAGAAAACGGAAAACGTAAATGTTGTACAGTACTTTTTTTCAAAAACATTCAGCAAATATAAGCATATTCACATGCAGATTATTATTTTGGGCGTGCCCTTCACCCTTCGGCAAGCTCAGGGTTCAGGTCGGCGTGCTACGGGCTGCGCTTTCGCTTCGGTGCTGCGCACTGTGCTAACGCACCCCCTTCGCATGCCTCACGCATATTCACCATAATTGTAACGTCCCCTTACAGACATAAAATTGACAATTCCATAAAAAAATGTAAATTTGCAGTCGTAATGGCACCATAGTTCAATGGATAGAATAAGGGTTTCCGGAGCCTTTGATGCAAGTTCGAATCTTGCTGGTGCTACTAAAATTACTCTATGAAAAAAGCATTTTATTCCTTGTTTATCTTTATTTTTTTATGTTTTGTGGCATGCAAAGAAAAAAAAGAACCTAAAAATGAAATAAAACTAACCCACAAAGATAGCGTAGAAAAAGGACTTAATCGTATACCTTTAATTCAACAATCTCAACAATCTTTACAGCATTATATGCCCCGCGCTACCTATGATGGTAATTGGCGCTTACTTATTCAAGATTTAGCAGAAGCTAAACGAAAAAATAAAGAAGTAATGATAGAAGCCTCTCAAAATAATGACCCACAAGCTCATTTACTCGGTGTAGATATGACACAGGTTATGTCTGCCTACAACAAAAAAATAGCCGAAGAAATAAAAAAATTAGATGCTACCAACCGAGCTTCACTCATAAAATCATTAGATAGTCTAAATCGCCTGCCATAAAAATTATGCTTATATTTTCAAGTTCATAATCATTTTACGGATTAAAAAATCTGTTTTATCTGTATAATATGCGTTTTCAGTATTCCAAATATGCAAAATTTTAACATAAAGAAATAAGCACTAGCGTATCAGGGTTACCGTTCCTGCTTTTTCTATGGTTTTACCTGTACAACTTTTTACTTTAATAATGTAAGCAAATACCGTTACAGGAGAGAGTTCATCGTTTACTTTACCATTCCATTTATTATCTAAACTGTTACTTTCAAAGACCACTCTACCCCATCTGTCAAAAACTTGCAGGTTAAACTGGCAAATATGTACGCCTTTTATATCAAAAAAGTCGTTTTCGCCATCACCATTTGGAGTAAATGCCGTAGGAACATATAAAGTAGGTTCTTGAATTAAAGTAATTTCATTACTCTCACTGATTTGGTTTAATCCCCCTGAACCTTCATAAGCCACAATTTTATAGATATAAAATGCACCATCGCTATCTATAAGTTGGTCATCTAAATATGCAAAATCTGAACTTGTGCCTGTAAATAAAGGTGTACTTGAATAAGTTCCGTTCGGTACTCTGCGGTACACTTCATATTTAGATACATTTCCTTGCCATTCTTTGTATGCTGTCCAATTCAGTTGATTTTGAAAAGGTTTAGGGATAAAACCCGTAAGTAAAATCGTATGCGCTTCATTACTGTGCAAACTCTCATTACCACATTCGTCTAATACGGCTACTTTATACGCATAACTATACTTATCTACCTCTACATCTTTATCTACGTAGCTTGTATCATTTACAGTGCTTGTAGTATGTATTAACTGCCATGTGTTTATTCCATCTTTACGCTTTTTATAGATACGATAACCTACTGTACCTTTTTCTTTGGTTTTTAACCATTCTAAAAGCACTTCTTTATCCTGTACTACGGTAGCGCGAGCAAGATATTTATTTTCAGGCAAACGAAGCTTATAAGGTATAGCTGAAGAAGTATCCGAATAAGAAATTTCATTTAATCCATTTAACTCTACTGCCTTAATCTGATAATCATACTTACGATTACATACTACATTAGTATCTGTGTAAGAAAATTCATTGTTGTTGAGGGTTTTAATCAAAGCGCCATTACGAAAGAGTTGATATTTATCTACTTCCCAACCTACGTAGGGCGTCCATGAAATCAGATTTTTTTCTTCACTCCCCACAGCCGTAACATTGATGGTAGTATGCTCAGTGGTAAAATCCACAGATACATTATCACAACTGTCTAATACTTGCATTTTGTAGTCGTAGGTTAAATCTCTTGTATTGAGACCAAAATCTGTGAAGGTTTTTGTTGTTCCATTTGTAAAACCAATTAAACTGTACGTGCTACTACTTGTTTCTTTTCGGTAAATAAGATATTGTTTTACATCTCTTGCCACACTTAAATTCCAGTCTAATTGTACACTGCCATTGGTACTGCTGGTAGTAAGTACAGTTACTCTACGTAAATAATTAATTTGCGGTGGAATAGGGTCTACTGCTCTTGCCCCTGATGTATCTGAATAAGAAAATTCAGCATTTCCCCCCAATTCTGTTGCCCTCACACGATAGTAGTATGGTACACAACTTACAGTATCTGTGGTATAGGTAACTCCCGCAGGAAGCGTATCTACTTCAAAATAATTGATACCATCACGAGAGCGTTCTACAACATATTTATCTAATACAGGAAAACCAATATAGGGCGTCCAATTGAGAATAATAGCCCCCAGCGAACCTGTTGCGGTCAAGTTCATAGTAGTATGCGAAACCGTAGGCACACTCTCAGGATTATTACAACTATCTGTAACAGTAATGTAATACGTATAAGTATTATTTTTGGTATTTAAACCTGTATCCGCAAAGGTAAGCACTCCTGTTGCGGGGTTAATATAATCTCCTATGTAAACAGGCGTGCTTGCATTTTCTCCCCTGTATATTCGGTAAGATTTTCTGCGATAATCTGTACTTGCATTGATGCGTATAGTAACTTCTCCATTTATTTCATCAGTTTTAGAAACCGAAACAGACCGTAAATATGCAGGTAAAACAGGCGTATTATCGTACGGATTAGCAGATTCTTCATCAGAATAGCTGTTTTGATAATTTCCTGCATTCTCTCTTGCTAAAATTTTGTATATGTAAGTCTGCGAACAGGATACATTTATATCATTATAGGTTAAAATGTTACCTGCTACGGAATCAATAGCAGTAAAAGTACTTGCAGATGCAGTTTTGCGCAATATTACGTATCGTAAAACGCCATTTTTCCAACCTTGATAGGCTGTCCAATCTAATTTAACCGTTTTTACCGCAGGCGTAGAAGTAGTTAAGTTTATGGTTTCATGTAAAGGACTGTCATCACTAGTTTTGGCACAATTATCATAGGTGCGTACAAGATAAGCATTAGTTTGGGTTTGAGTGTTTATGCTGGTATGAGTATAGGTCATTAAGCCTGCAAGCGAAGCAGAAAATGTAGCAATTAAATTCCAGGGACCAAGGTTATTAGGTCTATGATAGAGTTCATATTGAGTAATAGAACCATTAAAATTAGGTTGTATCCATTGAATTTCATTTACTCCTGTGGTAGTTCCTGTTGTGATAACAGTAGCTACTCGTACCTCGGGGGTGGGTGGGCGGGTACACACATCAAAACTATACGGCGAAGCCGTTACTTCACATGTGTTCAGGATTTTTATTCTATAACAATAAGAATTACTCGCCGCATTGATAGCAGTATTATCTATGTAAGACGCAGCCGTGTTAGGCAAAGTAGTTAAAAAAGTATAAGGACCACCATTAAAACTCCGTTCTATCACAAATTGCCATGTCGCTGTGTTTGATACAGGATTATTCCAATTGATTTGAATTTGATTAGTACCTAATATAGTTAAGTTACAAAGTAAATTAGGGCTTAACTGTGGAAGAGAACATACTTCATTACTAAAACTCCCTTCTGCAAGGCACTTGTTTTTGGTACTGATTTTATAGCAATAAGTGTTGTCTGTGGGCGTAACTGCTACATCAGTAAAGGTAGTGGCTGAAGTGGTGGCGTAATAGCTGTAAGGTCCTCCGTTTACGCTTCGGTAAATGACATATTCCTGTACAAATACAGGGTTGTTGGAAGCATTGGGTATCCAGTTCAGTACAATATGATTAGAAGCTGTACCTGCACAGGATAAAGTAGGTGGTAGCAAAATCGGCATCGGGTCTACGTACACATTTATGGTTTTTGAAGTTACTTTGGGTAGAGGACAACCGTTATCTGACGCAGTAATAACAAAAATATAAGGAGTCGTTTTTACATCATTACAGGAGGGCGTCCAACATAAATTACTTGTAATACTACTATTTCCGGTAACCGTAGGGAATGTAGCCGTATAAGGACTGCTTAAAATAGCACTGCTTCCGCTCATAGTAATAATGTCCGAAGTATTGGCATCTGTTAAGGTAATGGGGTGGCATGCGGTAAGCCCTGCGGTAAAATGCAAATCGCCCCCTACTACACTTGGCGGCAGGTTTATATTAGGAGGTGCATTAGGCGGACAGTTCCCAACAATAATTTGAAAATCCCTCCGTATTACTCCGATAAGCTGACTGCCCCTGAATTCTTTTACCTGTACGCCTACTACATATACCCCTGGATTTTTAGGGTGCATTTTTAGCTCTCCATTTACAGCATTGATATTGATAAACGCACCCCCTATTGTGCCAAAAGCCGTAGTAGGTCCATATCCTGTTGCCCAAGAAACATTAGTATAAGGGCCCGGATTAGGTGGAGTAGGCATAGGAAAAGCGCTACTTCCACCAGTATATGGAGTAACAAAAGAGAATTCCAACACATCGCCGTCAGGGTCAATGGCATTAAAGTTCATATTTACCGTATCATTCATACAGATATAGGGAATAGGGTCAAGATAAAAACGCGGCGAACTGTTACACAAAGCAGGATTTCTTATTTCTGTATAATACGTAATGCCTGCTGTAAGAGGACTGTTAAGATTTACAATAGCTCCATTTCGGCAACAGCGTTGCCATACCGCATAATATCCACCTGGATTGTCATCTAAATACTGCTCAAAAATATACACACCTTTCTTCAAACATTGCAGACTGGGGGTGCTACAATTAGCCCCGCTGACCAAAGAAACGTCTGTTTCAGAAAATAAAGAACTCGTAACCGAAGCATAAAAAGAATTTGAAGAAAGCGTATAAATAGCAATGGTAACATTAGCATCAAATGGAACAGTACTGTTACTGCAATCTCTAAAAACTTCTAATCTAAACCTATACACGCCTCCACCAAGACATACATACGTCAAGTCTCCGCCTACAATATGCGTGGCAAAACTTTGTAAACCAGAGCAGAAGAACAATATCAGTATAAAAAAGATGCGATTTTTCATTCAAACAGTAAAAATAGTAAATTTTTGATAATATCCCATCAATAAGTATTCATTTCTGACAGTTGTAAAAGTTCTGTACAGATAAAATCAAAAAAACATGCCTTCTATTCCATAAAAAAGAGATTTTATACACTCATAAAAAATACCTGACAACACAATACAAAAAAACAAACATAAAATTGCGTGGCATGCGTATAGAATTTACAAAATTGTTTGATAATTTTGCGGCAAATTCTATACAAAAATAATATATGTCAATTATCAATATAGGTATAAATGGATTTGGCAGAATTGGCAGATTGGTATTCCGTGCTTTGCTGTCCAAGTCTAATGTTAATGTTATTGCCATTAACGATTTAACAGACACTAAAACCTTAGCCCATTTACTAAAGTATGATTCTGTACATGGGCGTTTTAATGGTACAGTAAGCGCAGAAAATGATGCTATCGTAGTAAATGGTAAAAAAATCCTTGTTTCCGCAGAAAAAGACCCTTCACAACTTAAATGGGCAGAAAAAGGTGTAGATTTAGTAGTAGAATCCACAGGTATTTTTACTTCCCGTGAAAAAGCAAGTTTGCATTTACAAGCAGGTGCTAAAAAGGTTATTATATCTGCCCCTGCCACAGGTGAAATAGATGCTACCGTAGTGCTTGGTGTAAATGATAACATACTTACTCCAAGTATGAAAATTATTTCTAACGCATCTTGTACTACAAATTGTTTAGCACCTATGGCAAAAGTATTACATGATGTTTTTGGGTTAGAAAAAGGGTACATGACTACTATCCATGCCTACACGCAAGACCAGAATTTACAGGACGCTCCTCACAAAGACCTCCGCAGAGCAAGAGCCGCCGCATTAAGCATTATTCCTACCACTACAGGTGCGGCCAAAGCCGTAGGTTTAGTATTACCTGAACTCAACGGAAAATTAGACGGTGTAGCTATGCGCGTGCCTATTCCTGACGGTTCTCTTACTGATTTAACAGCTATTCTTAAACGCCCCGCTACAAAAGAAGAAATCAATGCCGCTATGAAACAAGCCTCAGAAACTACTATGAAAGGCATTTTAGAATATAGCGAAGACCCATTAGTATCCGCAGATATTGTTGGTAATCCTCATTCTTGTATTTTTGATGCCCAATCTACCTCAGTAATGGGAAATTTAGTAAAAATAGTAGGCTGGTATGACAACGAATGGGGTTACTCCAACCGTATAGCCGACCTTATCGTTAAGTTAGGTTAGTTTTAACTGATTTTATACATAAAGGCAGGGCAGTTCTGTCCTGCTTTTTTACAACTCTTCCTGAACGAAGAGATTAACAAATTTGTTCAGAAAAAAAAAGACAAGAATGTTAGTAGTTTTGCGTAAAATGAATTATCTACATAACTTTGCACTTGTTTATGGAAAAAGTAAGTGTTTTTTGGTTTCGCAGAGACTTGCGACTATATGACAACACAGGTCTTTATTATGCACTTAGTAAAGATACACCTGTTTTACCTATTTTCATTTTTGATAAAAATATTTTAGATAAACTAACTAACAAACAAGATAAACGCGTTCAGTTTATTTATGAAACCTTAAAAGAAATCAGAAGTCAAGTTCCTGCACTCAGAGTATTACATGGTACTCCACTACAAGTATGGCAGGATTTAACTGAAAAGTTTAATATAGAAGCGGTTTATGCTAATCATGACTATGAACCCTATGCTCGTGAAAGAGATATTTTAGTACAGGATTTTTTGCAGTCCAAAAGCATACCGTTTTATACCTACAAAGACCAGGTAATCTTTGAAAAAGATGAACTCCTTAAAGCAGATAAAACTCCTTATACGGTATACACTCCTTACATGAAAAAATGGCGGGCTACGTTAGATATGCAACAACTTAATTCGTTTCCGTCAGAAAAATTAGTGTATAATTTTTACAAACAACCTTATCCCTTCCCAAAATTGCAAGACATTGGCTTCATATCTGACCCTGACTTTGAATTTCCCCAAAAAGAAATTTCTCCGAAAATCATTCAGGAATACCAAAAAAAACGCGACATTCCTGCTGTTCAAGGCACGTCAAGGTTAAGTATGCATCTCCGTTTTGGGACACGCAGTGTGAGAGAACTTATCCGAAAAGCCTTTACACTAAGCGAAACTTGGGTCAATGAAATGATATGGCGGGAATTTTATATGATGATTTTATGGCATTTTCCTCATGTAACCGAAAAAGCCTTTAAGCCTGAATACGACAATATCGTGTGGGAAAATAATCCTGAACATTTTGAACTTTGGTGTCAAGGTAAAACAGGGTATCCTCTCGTAGACGCAGGCATGCGCGAACTTAATGCCACTGGTTACATGCACAACCGCGCACGCATGGTAACTGCAAGTTTTTTAATCAAAGACCTTTTGATAGACTGGCGTTGGGGCGAAAAATACTTTGCTGAAAAACTTCTAGATTTTGAGCTAGCCTCTAATAACGGTGGTTGGCAATGGGTAGCAGGTTCAGGCTGTGACGGTTCTCCGTATTTTAGAGTGTTTAATCCCATCTTACAACAACAAAAATTTGACCCCAAAATGGAATATATCAAAAAATGGATACCTGAATATGGTACTCCTGATTATCCCGCGCCTATCATAGAACACGAATTTGCAAAAAATAGAGCTTTGGAACGATACAGTGAAGTATTACCCCAAAAAGAGAAAAAAGCCAAAAAAATGGAGGAGTAGTGCACAATCAGCATCTTTACTTAATATTTTTTTGAGCAAAAATATTGTTAATGTACGCAACATGTAAAACGTACATTTTTTATCAATAATTTTCTCCACTTTACCTTGAAAAACTCTATTTTTGGCTATGTTTTGGAGAATTTCTTTATGTTTGTGCCTGTTATGCCTTGCTGTTTCGCCTGCTGGCGCACAAAACTATACTGTTTATGGCATAATTAAAGACAGTCTTACTCAAGAACCTGTACCTTATACAGCTGTTCAGATAAAAGGTACAAATATCGGTACGGCGAGCAACGTAAAAGGAGAATATATAATAGTTACTGCTCAAAATCCTGTAACCTTGCAGTTTGTATTTATGGGTTACCGTACCAAAGAAGTTACCCTTAATCTCAACAGTTCCAAAACACAACACAACGTATTTCTTAATCCTAACGTCATAGAAACCAAAGAGGTAGTGATTAACGCAAGAGATAACCCTGCTATTCGTATTATCAAAAAAGCTATTAAGCAAAAAGAAGAAAACAATGCCAAAGTTGACCGCTGGCAGGCAAGCTCGTATTCTAAACTATTCATTGAATTAGACAGCCTGTCTATGAAAATAATAGGTGCAATGAATAAAACAGAAACCAACTCCGATAAAAAAAATAAAAAAGATAACACGGTTACTTTGGATAAAGAAAAAGACCTGAATGCCTTTGTGTTAGAAAATATCTCTACGACTTATTTTGAAAAACCGAATAAATACAAAGAAATTGTACATGCTACGCGGGTAAGCGGAAGCAAAGAATCTTTCAGCATGTTACCCTCCTTTGATTTACTGCAAACGAATTTCTACCATAATAACGTGGAAGTAATAGGATTAAACCTTGTTAGCCCTATTGCTGATGGGGCTTTGCTATATTACAACTATGAATTAGAAGGTTCTTTTTATCAAAATGGACGAAAAACTTACAAAATTAATTTTGAACCTATTACCAATACGGGCCCTACCTTTAAAGGAACAGTATTTATAGACGCAGATACGTATGCCTTGCAGTATGTAGATGTAGTCAATCCAGGAATAGTAAATGTAAATTTTGTTACGGGATTTCATATCCGTCAGCAGTACAGCTTGGTGGATACTTTATGGTTAGTTTCTGAAAGTGTTTCCGATTTTGATTTTAGTATAGGACTTGGATTGTTTGCTGTAAAAGGACGCGCAAATAGTTTGGCAAGGTTCAAAGATTATCAGTTTCCTAATCAAAAGCAAAAACGTTTTTTTAATAATGAACTTATGCGCTTTGATAAAGAGTCTATGAATAAAGATAGCGCGTATTGGGAGAATAAAAGACAAGTAAAACTCTCTGATATAGAACGTAAAGCCTATAAAAAAGCAGATTCCATAGAAAAAATACAGGATTCGTTAGCAAAATCTCCTGACAGTCTAAAGTATAAGAATAAACGGGTTTTTATGGGAATCTCAGAAGAGAAGATGCAGGCAAGATTAAACCCATTAACCTTACGGTTTAAGTACGGAAAAATTGGTTTAGATTTAGAAAATAGCGACTTTAACACCGTAGAAGGATACACTATGGGCTTAGCGTTTAGTACAAATGAAGTTTTTTCTAAAAAATTTACTTTGCAGGCCACTTCCCGATGGGGCTTTTCAGACAAAAAAGCAAAATGGAATATAAAAGGAGAATACACTTTTTCTAAAAAATACCGCTTAAAAATGTATGCTCAGCAACGTTTTGACTGCGTGATGATTGGTGATGAAGACATGATGGATAAATCTATCAATGCCATATATTGTCTAGTAGCAAAATTAAACTATGCCAAATATAACTATATTTTTGATTATCAGTGGGGAATGTCGGTACGTTTTCCAAACAACATAAAAGGAAAATGGGGAGTATATTATCAGTCTTTACACAATGCAATAAATAAAAGTGATTATAGTTTGGTGAAAAGCAGGGATTATACTCCTAATCTGGCTATACCTGAATTTGAACAGTGTGTATTGCATACAGAATGGCAATTTGTATTTGCACAGCCTTACATTACTTCTCCCAACGGACGTATCAATATAGGAGATTCTAAATATCCAAAACTGAATGTAAAAATACAGTATGCTTTACCTAATATTATTCGCAGTAATGTAGAATATATACGCGGAGAAATTCAACTTTTTGATGAGATTAACCTTAAAAGATGGGGTAAAAGCACTTGGAAAGCCACAGCAGGTAAAATACTTGGTAATTATTTACCGTATCCTATTTTGAATATATTTAGAGGTAATCAAACTGTGGCATATAACGAGCATTTTAACGTGATGCGCTATTATGAATTTATGGCTGATGAATACCTTACTTTTTACTACGACCATGATTTTGGTGGACTTTTCATGAACCGAATTCCTTGGATAAAAAAATACAAACTCCGTAATGTGGCAGGTTTTCGTTTGGCCTCGGGGAGCATTCAGCATCAACATACAGAAAAAGCTATTGGCAGAAACATTTACCCTGACCAGACGCAGTTTTTACCTATGCAAAGTCCGTTCCGTGAACCTTACATGGAAGCAGGAGTAGGTATTGCAAATATTTTCAAAATCCTTCGCGTAGATATGTGGTGGCGTTTGAATTATCATCAGCCGAATGTAAGAAACTGGAATATCTGTGGCACGTTAAACTTTAAACTTTGAGTTATTAGTTTTTGGCTTTTTGCAAAATAAAGAAAAAATACGTATTATTACTTATTTTTATCTTGTTTTTCCATCATAACTTTGCAGTATGACTAAAAATATTATTGTACTGGCAGTTTATTTATGTTATTGCATGCAGTTGTATGCACAGCAAAACAATCTTAAAGACAGTCTTTACATATATCATAATCAGTTTAATTTCAGAAAATCAAATGAAGCAGGAGAAAAACTAATAAAACTTCTTTCAGAAAAAGATAAAAAAGATACTGCGTACAGTAATATACTTAATATACAGTTCAGAAATAACCTTTTTTTAAAGAACTATAAGAAATGCCTTAATTATGCCAAAGAAGACAGCGTTTTACAAGAAAACTTTAAAGAGAAGAAAGATAGTATTTATTATATCATAAATGCGAGAGCTATCAATAATTTAGGAATAGCATATAAAAATTTAGAGGAGTATAAAAAAGCAGAAAGATGTTATTTATATGTTTTAGAATACTCAAAAAGTAAGTTTGGAGAATATCATATAAGCTATTCTAATGCATGCAATGATATAGCCATACTATATCTAAACATAAGTGAGTGGTCAAAATCGGAGATTTTTTTCAGAAAAGGCTTGCAAATAGATAAAAAAATTATTGGTGATACGCATTTAGACTATGCTTTATCCTGTAATAATCTGGGCTTACTGTATCAAATTATTGGCAATACAGAAAAGGCTATGGAGTATTACAGGTATGCACTTAATGTTTTTAATACAAATAAAGCATACAAAAATCCAAGATATCCTCAGATGATAAATAACCTTGCTACTTTGTATGCAAAAATTGGTTTGCGGGATTCTGCATTGTCTTTATACCGCAGAAATCTGTCTGTTATAGAAAGTATTGACAATAAAAACCACCCTGATTATTTTATGACCTTATTCAATATTGCAAAAATATATTATGTGGATAGAAAAATAGATAGTTCTGAACACTACTTACATCAGATAGAAGCTAATTACGAATTTAGTCATAATCCGCAGAATATGTACAATATCAATCTATTGAAAGCAAAATTATTTTATGCTAAAAAAGAATATCAGAAATCAGATAGTATTTTAGACAGTTTCATAGAAAAAACTGAACGCAGAGATAAAACAAGCCATATCAATAGCTTAATTATTAAAATTTTAGCTAATCCAAAATATAATCCTGAAATACTAAAAAAAGTGGAAAAAATATATCAAAGAGTTTTATATGACATTGAAAATACTATATATGCTATGTCAGAACTTGAAAAAGAGAAGTTTCTGGAAGAGTATATTTATTTTGCAAGAGATGTAATACTTTTAGCAGCATATACTTACAACACTCCTGAACTGAATAAGTACGCATATAATATTATTTTGGCAACCAAAGGTATAGTTGTTACAGACAAAGAAAAAATAAAAACACGAATACTAAACAGTAATGATACTATACTAAAGCATCAGTTTATAACATGGAAACAACTTAAAAACATGTATGTCAAAATACAAAATCTGTCAAGCGAAGAACTGCAAAAAAAGAAAATTAACCCAGATAGGGTAAAAAAAGAATTAGACAGTCTAGAAAAAGAAATTTCCATAAAAAGTGAGGTATTTAATAAAACGTTCAAATTTAAATTTCATACTTGGGATACAATTCAAAATGCACTTAAAGAAAAGCAGGCAGCTATGGAAATTTTCAGGATAAATTTTGCTGATATTATGTATCATGCAAAAGATAGTATAATTTATGGTGCAGTTATTATTAAAAAACAAGATGATAGTCCGAGTATCGTTGTATTGCCTAATTTTAATGAAAATAGCGTACTTACTAACTATCGCAGAAGTATTTCAAGTAAAATAAAAGATAAGGAAACATACCAATATTTATGGTTACCATTAAAACAAAGACTTAAAGGAGTTAAAGAAATATATTTTTCCGCTGAAGGTATTTATTATCAGGTTAATTTGAATACTTTACTTAATCCTGCTACACAAAAATATGTCATAGATGAAACAAAAATAATTCATTTAACCTGTACAAGAGATATCCTGAATAAAAAGAATTTTATCACAAAAAACAACTATATGATAGGAAACCCTAAATTTGACACAGGAATAGAACAAGAAAATGAAAAACCCAAACAAGAACGTACATTTGAGAGCTTTTTTGAAAATATAAGCCAATTAGAAGGGGCAGAAAAAGAAGTAAAGCAAATTTCTGATATGCTACCGAATACAAAAATTGTAACTGGCATAAATGCCACAGAAGAATATGTTAAATCCATTAAAAATCCACGCATTTTGCATATTGCTACACATGGATACTTCATAAAAGGAAGGTATCAAAGTTCTACTCAAGCCATGTTAAATGCAGGATTACTTTTTGCAGGAGTAGTAGACTATGACCGTATGGACACTCACCCTTTAGACAAAGAAGACGGCAAACTCACCGCTTTTGAAGTGATGAACATGGAATTAGATAGTACAGAACTGGTTGTACTAAGCGCCTGCGAAACAGGTCTTGGACAAGTAAGCAAAGAAGGGGTATACGGCTTACAACGTGCCTTTAAGGTTGCAGGAGCTCAAACAATTATCATGAGTTTATGGAAAGTAAATGATGAAGCTACGCAGTCACTTATGACAAAATTCTACGAAAACTGGCAGAAAAAAAAGATGGATAAACGTGTAGCCTTTGAAACCGCCCAGAAAGAAATTAGAAAAGAATATAAAGAACCGTATTACTGGGGTGCTTTTGTGATCATTGAATAAAAAATCTGTCTTATTCTGCTATTTGAGATACAGGTTCTTTTTTTTACTGTAAGAAAGCACCTTGTAAATGACAGGGAAGACCAGCAAGGTAAATAAAGTAGCGGTAACCAATCCTCCTATAATCACAATTGCCAAAGGTCTCTGACTTTCTGAACCTATACCTGTACTCAGTGCGGCAGGTAACAGCCCTAAGGCCGCCATAAGTGCCGTCATTACCACAGGTCTTGTACGGATTTTTACAGCATGAATGATAGCCTGGTTAATATCTGTAAACTCCTCGACTTGCCTGTGTATCTCTGAAATAAGAATAACCCCGTTCTGCACACAGATACCAAACAAAGCAATAAAACCTACCCCTGCGGATATGCCAAAATTCGTTCCTGTAATATGTAACGCAAGTATACCTCCAATCAAGGCAAAAGGAACGTTAATCAGTACATAAACGGCATCTCTGATGCTATTGAACATAATAAAAAGCAGAATAAAAATCATAATCAGACTTATCGGAACTACCTGTGCCAGTCTTTTGCTTGCCCGTACCTGATTTTCAAACTCGCCTGTCCAGTCTATTCTGTATCCTGATGGAATTTTTATGTTTGCTTTTACATTTTTCTGTGCTTCAGCAATGGTACTACCAAGATCCCTTTCCCGTACAGAAAACTTAACCCCGATAAAGCGTTTGTTATTATCCCTGTAAATAAATGCAGGACCTGTGATTTTTCTTAACACAGCTACTTCTTTAAGCGGAATTTTATTGCCTGTAATGGTAGGTATCATCAAAGCCAGAATATCTTCTTCATTCTTGCGGTAATCCTTGTCATAACGGATACGAATATCAAATTTTCTTTCTCCTTCGTATTTTTGGGTAGCCGTTTTGCCGCCAATAGCCATTTCTATTACTGCCTGCGCTTCCGACTTGGTTACACCATATACAGCCATTTTCTCCTCGTCCAGCAAAATACTCATTTCAGGCTGACCTACATTGCGCAGAATACCAACATCTTTAATACCTTGTACATTTTTAATCTGTTCCAATACCTGATTGGCTAATTCATCTAACTTATTCAAATCATCTCCATAGATTTTTACCGCATTGTTAGCATTCATACCTGCTACGGCTTCGGCTACATTATCAATAATAGGCTGTGAATAGTTATAGTTAATTCCCTGATACTTTTTGAGCCGCTTATCCATTTCTTCTATCAGTTCATCTAAGGTAATCTTGCGTTTCCACTCTTCTTTGGGTTTAAGGTTTACCTGCATCTGTACATAATAAAATCCGCTAGGGTCTGTGCCGTCATTGCTCCGCCCTGACTGTGATAAAACCCCATTGACTTCGGGAAACTGCATAATCTCTTTGCGAAGTGTGCTGACCATATTTACTGTTTGCTGAAGTGTATAGCTCATGGGCATTTTGGCTTCTACCCATAACGCTCCTTCATTGAGTTGTGGCAAAAACTCTGTACCAAGCCATTTTATTGAGAACAAAGTAATTCCAAAACAACTGAATGCCACAATGATGGTGGCGGTTTTACGACGGTATGTCCATGTAAAAAGTTTTTCTACAGTTTTATTGATGATACGAGTAAAAAGGTTGTTTTTTTCTTTGATATTTTTTTGTAGCAGTACAGAACACAGTAAAGGTACTAACGTCAGGGTAAAAATAAGTGCGCCAAGCAAAGCAAAGCCCAGTGTCCATGCTAAGGGAGAAAACATTTTGCCTTCTACTTTTTCAAAAGAAAAAATGGGTAGCAAAGCAGAAATGATAATCAGTTTGGAAAAAAAAATAGCTTTTCCCATTTGGGTTGCTGTATTTTTAATAAGCCCCATTTTGGAGAGTACATTAAATTTTTGCATACCTAGTTTATGTGCTTTCTGGTCTAGGGCCATAAAAATGCCCTCTACCATAACCACTGCACCATCTATAATAATTCCAAAATCTACCGCACCCAAAGAAAGCAAATTGGCACTCATGCCTTTTAAGCGAAGCATAAAAAACGAGAACAGCAAAGACAGCGGAATAACCAATGCCACAATAAGCGTAGTCCGCCAGTCTGCCATAAAGACCATAACTATTACTGTAACGAGTATAATCCCTTCAATAAGGTTATGAGTTACCGTTTTGGTACAATAATTAATGAGTATATCCCTGTCATAAAACGTTTTCATTTTTACATCAGCAGGAAGTATGGAAGTATTGAGTTCCTCAATTTTTTCCTTTACGCGGGCAAGTACTTGCGCAGGGTTTTCGCCTTTGCGCATAACGACAATGCCTTCTACAACATCATCATTGTCATTCAGACCTACTTGACCTACACGGGGTTTGCTGGCTTCATACACACTAGCTACGTCTTTTACCAATAGCGGACTACCGTTAAATATATCCACAATAGTATTTTCTATGTCTTTTTTGCTGTCTAATAAACCGATTCCACGCACTACATAAGCCTGTCCGTTTTTTTCTATTACATCACCGCCGACGTTAAGATTAGACTTACTGATAGCCTCAAAAAGCTCTAACGGTGTAAGTTTGTATTGATGTAATTTGGCAGGTTCTACGGATATTTCATAAATTTTTTCCTGTCCGCCAAAAGCTACAATATCCGCCACACCGGGTACTCTTCGCAATTCTCTGTCTATGACCCAATTCTGAATAGTAAGGAGTTCTCTCGTATCTCTTTCTTTGCTTTCTAACACATATCTAAAAATCTCTCCCGTAGGACCGTAAGGGGGCTGTACGTCAGGTTCTACGCCCTCGGGCAGAGATATATTGCGCAATTGGTTATTGACTTGCTGGCGGGCAAAAAAATCCTCCACGTCGTCTTCAAATATGATTTTTATCACAGATAGCCCAAACATAGATATACTGCGCACATTCGTTTTGCGCTGTACACTGTTCATAGCTACTTCAATGGGCATAGTAACAAAACGTTCTACCTCTTCTGCACTTCTGCCCTGCCATTGGGTTACAATAATAATTTGTGTATTAGTAACATCAGGAAAGGCTTCAATGGGTATTTTGATATAGCTGACAATACCTGACACTATCAGTATCAGGACCCAGAAAAAAGTAAAAAATTTGTTCTTTATAGAAAAACCGATAATTCCTTTGATAAAATTGTTCATAGCAAAGATATTTCTAAACAAATGGATACAAGGTCAATCGTTGATAGCATCATAAATGAGAATACCATTTTTGGAAATAATTTTTTCGCCTTCATTCAGTCCGCTTTTGATATAAGTAATGTCATCTGCTTCACGATAGATTTCTACTTTGCGGGTTTCTATGTTTTTTCTGTCATGAAAAACCATTACCCAGTATTTGTTTTTGTCAAAAATGATAGCAGAAGAAGGTACTACTATTTTTTCATGGTCTTCCAAAAGCTGAACAGATACCATAGAACTCATTTCAGGTTTGAGTTTAAGGTCTTTGTTCGGAATTTTTACACGAGCTTTCATAGATTTTGTTTCAGGGTCAATGGCATTAAAAATTTTGTCTATTCTGCCCTTATAAACAGTATCGGGAAATGCAAGAGTTTTAATGCTTACTTCCTGCCCTACATGAATTTTGGCAATATCGCTTTCATGGATATTGATCAATACCCATACCTCATTGATTTCTGCAATAGAAAACACAGGTTCTGCAATATCAGAACGGATAAGTTCATTCTGATTGATTTTTTTACTGATAACAAAACCACTTATAGGTGCAGTGATATTAAATACAGACCCATTTTTAAGACTATAAATGTTGTATATTTCGTTAATACGGTTCAGTTCTGCTTTTGCTTTTTCTAATTCTTTTTGGGCAGCAATGACATCTTTCTCGGAGTTAAGTTTGCCTGCAAACAGTTCTTTGGCAACCTGTAAATTTTTTTCTGCCACAGCTACATCACTTACAGCATCTAACCTTTCTTTTTCAAATAAAGCTACTTCGCCGCTTTGCACAGAAGCTAGTACCTGACCTTGTTTTACATAATCGCCGAGTTCTGCATAAATATTTTTTACTACACCATTAACCACAGAAAATATTTGTGCAGTCTTGTTATTGTCAGCAGTAATTCTTCCAAAAAAACGGATTTTATTTTTCACCTGCTGTTTTTGTACTGTATAAAACTCACACTTTTGCATCATAGTTTCGCTCATAGAGAAGGCAGTAGCCGTTTCTGGGATTTTCTTTTTGCAGGCGTACATAAACAGTACCGCCGAGAGTATAACATACATCAGATTATATTTTTGCATATCAGTATATCTCCTTTCCGATTAAAAAATTCAGTTGTTCGCCTGAAATAACTAATTGAGTACGAATACGCGTAAGTTCTATGAGAACCTCATTGTATGCCTCAAAAAAGTCTAGAAATTCAAGAATATTGATGTTTCGTTTTTGAAAGTTTATGGTCATGGCATTAAAGGTGGTTTCAAAATCAGGGTTGTACAAGGTCATAGCTTTTTGGTATTCGGTAACAGTCTGGTTATAGAAGGCATAAGTGTTCTGGATACTTGTGATAATTTCATTTTTAAGGGCTTGGTATTCGTATTCGGTTTGCTTTACCTTATACTGCGACGTTTTGATATTGCCCTGGTTTCTGTGAAAAAAAGGCAGAGGAACAGCTATTCCTGTATTGATTTGGTTTTGAAATGCGCCTCCGCGCTGGTCATAATATGTAAAAATATTTACGTCAGGTATAGCCAATTTTTTCTGATAGATAAAGCTTTGCTGTGCTAATTGCATATTCTGTTCTTTGGCAAGTAGCTCTGCCCGCTGAGTAAGAGCAGTACTGGTAAGTTCCTGCAAAGATATATTTTTGATATATTTGGTAATGCCTGACTCTTCAAAGCGTAATACTACCGTGTTTTGCGTTTGTAATAAAGTTTGTAGGCGTTGCTGGGCTTCATAATACTGTTTGAGAAACTCTGCACGGTCATTATTCAGTTTGAGATATGCTCCTTTGAGACGTACAATGTCTTTTTGTGGAATACTGTTCTTGCTTGCCTGCACCTGATAAATACCGAGTAAAGTATCTATGAGTGCGAGCTGGTTCTGATATTTTTCCAGCAGAACATGAAGCTGTCCTGTAATAAACAAGTCTGTTCTTAACTGGTATTTAAGCTGGGAAAGCAGATGCTGAAATTCTAATTCTGCTATTTTTGTATTAGTGCGGGCTATTTCTATCTCGGCTTTACGCTTGCCTCCCAATACAATAAGTTGTTCAAACTGAAAAACTTTCTGTCCTGTCTGCCCGATATGTAGAAATTTTTTATTTTCATGGTCTATGGCGTTTATATCGGCTGTAAAAACGGGATTGGGATACAGTTTTGCTTGAATAATCTGAGCTTTCTGGGCTTCTATGTTCATACTTGAAGCCAAGAGAGAAAGGTTTTGTGTGATAAATATGCTATCTGCCTGTTTTATGCTTACGTATAAAGTGTCTGCTTTGCTTTGAGTGGGCAAAATTAAGGTTAAAGCATAAAATATCGTTAGCAAGTATAGTCGCATAATTCCTTAAAAGCGTATGCAAAAGAACAGCAAACAACCTTAAAAACACCTTAAAATAAATAAAATTTACCTTAAAATGATGGAGAATGAATAATGGGGAATAAAAATCCTAAGTCAGAAATCAAAAGAAGGTTATTTTGATACCGTTTGGCAAACTCACTGACCGAATTCCTAAATACGAAATTACTTCCCTCCCATTTCGTTAGCTTCCTGAATTTTTTTTCTTATCTTTTCATCTGCCGTAGCATTGATTTCTATGGCTTTTTTTATGGTGCTTAAAGCATTTTCAAAATTGTTGCTCTGTTTTTCTGCAATAGATTTGATTACAAGTGGACTAGAGTCTTCATTATCAAAAGCAAAAGCAGTTTCTGCATCTATAATAGCGTTTTGATATTTTTTGAGAATAATATAATTTTCTGCCCTATTGATGTAATACAACTGTTTATCAGGAAAAAGTTGTATTGCCATAGTAAAATCATCTGCGGCTTTGTCATACTCGCCCATATCATAGTAGCAGATACCTCTGTAGTAGTACGCATTATGATTATTTTTATTCATACTCAATACACGGTTTAAGTCTAATAGTGCCGCCTTGTAATTTTCTAACTGCACATAAGCCATTGCCCTGTAATTGTAAGGAAAAGTCATGTTTGGGGAGAGTTGAATGGCTTTTTCATAATCTTTGAAGGCTAATTTTGTCTGTCCCAATCTCATATAGGCATCGCCTCTATCGCAGTAAGCTCCTGTAAATTTAGGGTTAATTTTAATAGCTTGTGTGAGGTCCTCTACGGCTTTATCATAAGCCTCCAAGCGCGTGTAGGCAATACCTCTGCGCCAATACGCAAAATAAAAATTAGGTTTTAGTTGAACTGCTTTATCCAAATCTGCGAGTGCTTTTTGGTATTCTTTAACTTCAATGTACAAATCTGCACGATAAGCATAAGCAAGACTTAATCCTATTTCTGGTTTTTTGTTAATAAAAGCAGAATACTCATTGATTTGGTCACGGATTTTTTTGGACTCTTTCAGCCACGCTTTGGAAAAAATGGCATATTCACTTTCAGGGTATTTTGTTTTTATCTGTTTGTATATTTCGCTTAATTTTGTGCGGGGAAGTTTGACCGTAGCAGTATCTATTATTTTTATACTCTCTTCAAACAAGGCTTTGGCTTTATCCTGCGCGTATACCGTATTTATCACAAGTAATGCTGTCCAAATCAGACTTTTTCCCATTAAACAAAATTTCATATAGCAAATTTATAAAAAAATGAACATCAGAGAACGATATAAAAAAGTTTTAAGTATTTTATCAGAACAATATCCCGAAGCACAAACAGAACTGCACTATCAGAATCCATTTCAGTTGCTTGTAGCGGTTATTCTCTCTGCACAGTGCACAGACAAAAGAGTAAATATGGTTACGCCTGCATTTTTTCAAGATTTTCCTGATGCCTATGCTTTGGCAAAACAATCTCCTGAAACAGTTTTTGAATATATCAAAAGTGTTTCTTATCCGAATAATAAGGCAAAAAACCTTATCAATATGGCAAAAATGCTGGTGGAAAAACACAACGGCAATGTTCCTGATACTTTTGAGGAAATAGTAGCTCTGCCTGGTGCAGGTCGTAAAACCGCTAATGTAGTACTTTCTGTTTTGTATAATCAACCTACTATGGCTGTGGATACGCATGTATTCAGGGTTTCTAACAGGATTGGATTAGTAAAAGCAAAAAATGTGCTTAAAGCAGAAGAGCAATTAGTAAAAAATATTCCCAAAGAAGATATTCCCAAAGCACACCATTGGTTAATTTTACATGGCAGGTACGTATGTGTGGCACGCAAGCCCAAGTGCGAAAAATGTCCTATAACTGCATACTGCAAGTATTATGCAGATTTAGCCAAGACACAAGCATCTGAATCTGATAAAAAAACAACAGTAAAGCCCAAAAAATAACTCATGGACATTTACGATTTTATTCTTGACCATGAACACGAG